>CALZHW010000047.1 GCA_945787125.1 uncultured Ectothiorhodospiraceae bacterium | reverse complement strand
TCAATGAATACAAGCGTCGTCAGGCACCACCTGGGGTGAAAATTACTCCCAAGGCATTTGGTCGAGATCGACGTTATCCTATCACTTCAGGTTTTCGGGACAAAGGTTAAGTGGAGTCCGAGTCTGGGCGATTGTCTTAATGTGTGATAAAGTAGCGACAAAATTCCTGATGCAGGATTGGGGTATACTGAGCTAAAGGTTCTATCTCGGTAGATCTAATGAATACTAAAAGTTAACAGAGGGGGCTTTTGTGAAAAAGGTTGAAGCGATTATAAAACCGTTTAAATTGGATGACGTTCGTGAGGCGTTATCTGAAATTGGTATCACCGGCATGACTGCCACAGAAGTGCGTGGTTTTGGCCGTCAAAAAGGCCATACTGAATTGTATCGTGGTGCTGAGTATGTCGTCGATTTTTTACCGAAGATTAAAATTGAAGTGGTTATCGATGACGAAAATGTAGATGGTTGTGTCGATGCTATTATTGCTGCGGCGCGTACCGGTAAAATTGGAGACGGTAAGATTTTTGTCACTTCGGTTGAAAGAGTTGTGCGGATTCGTACTGGCGAAGAAGACAAAGAGGCTATTTAATCGAGTATAAAAAACCGCCTTGAAGGCGGTTTTTTATACTCGATACTTTTTATTCGATATAGTGCACAATTTTATTCAGCGGCGCTCTCGGTGTTGCTTCAGGTATTTCTGCCGGATAACCCAGGCTAAGCATTGCTACTGGTATAGTATCGTCATCCAGGTTTAACAGGGTTTTGACTTTTTCATCATCAAAATATCCCACCCAGGTTGATGCGAGACCGGCGGCAACGATGGCGAGTTGCGCATAAGCAGCCGCAATGGTTGCATCTTGTAAGGCATAAAGTTTTTCGCCACGTTCACCAAATTTTTCACTGGATTCTTTAGGAATGGCGCAAAACACCAGGCATACGGGTGCTTCTGCAATGAATAGTTGAGAGTCAGCTGCTTCATCAAGCGCCTGCCGTTTATCAGCACTACTGACAACCATGATGCGATAAGCTTGCAGGTCGCCTGCTGACGGTGCAGCACAAGCCATTTCTAAGACCGCATGCAGTTTTTCTTTTTCTACTGGCATGTCACTTTGGTACTTGCGAATTGAGTGACGATTTCTAACCGTTGCGAAAAAATCCCACATAGTATTTCCTTAGTTTGTGTTAGCCCGGATATATCATCCTAGATTAATCAGTTGAACCACGATTTTTACCCACAGGGCACTCGGTAGCACAAGCTCTTGATGCACCTAGCAAATTCAAAAATATGCAGATCACCAATAAGGTGACCATGCAATTCTTGAATTCACTATGCACTTCAATATCTCGCCTCAAGCGCCTACTGTTGGTGCACTAAAAATTCGCGCCAACTGATTATTCTAGGATCATGAATTATCCGGGTTAGTTGCCTGAAAATTCAAATCATAAACGCGTTGCGCATCAGCGGCTAATTTATCCAGCTGTAGTTCTTCATAGGCGTCAATCATTATAAGCAAAGCTTCCTTGGTGGACGGTGTCATGTAGAAGTTTTCCAGAATATATTTAGTGCGATTAGCTGCCGCAACATAAGCACCCATTTTCATATAATACTCTGCAGCGTAAAGCTCATGCCTTGCCAGACTGTTGCGCAGATATTTCATGCGCTCTATCGCATCGGGTGTGTATTTGCTGTCGGGAAAGCGGCTGACTAATTGAGAGAAATACAGAAATGATTTGCGTGCTGATTCTGGGTCTCTTTTGGCCGGATCTGTACCAGAAATTTTATCAAACGCACTGTGTCCTTGAGTAAATCGAACGAGACTTTTCAAGTAAAAAGCGTAATCAACATTGGGGTGTCTTGGGTATAAGCGAATGAATCGGTCAGCCGAGGCAACGGCTGACTCAGGTTCTTCAAACTTAAAGTAGGCATATGCCATGTCTAGCTGCGCTTGTTGGGCATATTTACCGAACGGGAAGCGTGCTTCTAATGATTCCAGCTTTTGGATGGCGGTTTCGTAATCTTCCTGAGCAAGGGCTGATTTCGCTTCGGCGTAGAGTGCAGATGCGGTTTTATTCGCCTCTTCAGTGTCGTTTTCCGTCGTTGTGGCGCAACCCGCAATGACAATCAGGCTGACTAAAATAGTGATTTTTACAATTGATTTCATAGTGTTTAGTTTTAAGCTAATGATACTGTGTTATTTAAAGTTCGCTGTATGGCATGAAAAATGTTATTTTAGCGCGATTATTACCCTATCGCCTTAGCTTTTGCCGTTTTTCAGCCCACAGGCTGTCAACTGCAGAATCGAAGATTATACCATTCAAAAAGTGTTCAAGATAGCCATTCAAATTTGACCATTAACGATAAAACCCATGCAATCTGACGCAAAATTTGTGAGTTTTGAAGTGCCAGCCGAGTTGGCGGGCAAACGTATCGACCAGGTTATTACCCAGGTTTTGAGCGACTATTCCCGTAGCCGCATTCAGCGCTGGCTCAAATCCGGCTTTGTTACGCTGGATGGCGAGGTGCCAAAACCCAAAGAAGTTGTTTGGGGTGGTGAGCAGGTTGAGGTGCAAATTGAACAAGCCTTGAATGTTGTTTCGCCGGAAAACTGGGGCGCAGAAAATATTGCATTGAATGTTTGTTATGAAGATGACGCGCTAATTATCGTTAACAAACCGGCAAATTTAGTCGTACATCCGGGAGCCGGTAATTCTCGTGGTACCTTGGTTAATGCCTTGCTGCACCATTATCCGGAACTAGAGAAGTTGCCCCGTGGTGGCATTATTCATCGCCTGGACAAAAATACCACAGGCTTGTTGGTTGTTGCGCGGAATTTGGCAGCGCATCACCAATTGACGATGCAGTTACAAGACCGGCAGTTTAATCGTGAGTATGTGGCGTTGACGCACAATGTCATGACCGCCGGTGGTACAGCGGATTTTCCGATAGGTCGTCACCCGATAAATCGGGTAAAAATGGCGGTTTTGCCGCACAGTAAACAGGCAAGGCAAGCGGTGACCCATTATCGCGTACTGGAAAAGTTTCGTTGTCATACGTTGGTGAAAGTCAATTTGGAAACCGGTAGAACGCATCAGATTAGAGTGCATATGGCCTATTTGAATTATCCTATAGTGGGTGATCAGCTATATGGAGGGCGTCCTAAAATCCCACCTCAGGCGAGTGAGCATGTTATTGCTATTTTGCAGAATTTTAAACGCCAGGCGCTACACGCGAGACTGTTGGGCGTGACGCATCCTGATAGTGGCGAATATCTAGAATGCACCGCACCGATCCCTGATGATATGCAGCAGCTAATTGATACACTACAGCAAGACAAGTTGCAGCATGACTCTCAACAGTGAGTTAAGCTTGCTCATCCCAGACTGGCCGTTGCCGGATAATGTCAACGCAGTCAGTACAACCCGTGCGGGGGGTGTCAGTCAATCTCCTTATGGTAGTTTGAATCTCGCTGAGCATGTGGGCGATAATCAGGTTAATGTGGCCGCCAACCGAGCCCGTTTGTATCGGCAGTTAGGTTTAACTCATCCGCCTTACTGGTTGAATCAAGTGCATGGTAATCGGCTGGCATGTATACCCGGAGATGCTGATCTCGAAGCGGATGCCAGCTTTACCCAGCAAACACAAATACCTTGTGTTGTGATGACGGCGGATTGTTTACCGGTGTTGTTCACTAATATGGCAGGCACCGAAGTCGCCGCCGCTCATGCTGGCTGGCGAGGTTTGGCTAACGGTGTGCTGGAGAGAACGGTTGGTCAATTTTCCTCGGAACCCTGTAATATGATGGCTTGGTTTGGGCCGGCAATTAGTCAGGCGTTTTTCGAGGTGGGGGATGATGTAAAGCAGGCATTTGTTGATGTTAATGCGGATTCTGCCAAGGCATTTCGTCCGGGTGATAAAGGCAAGTGGTTTGCTGACTTGTATCAATTAGCGCGAATGAGATTACAAAATATCGGATTAACGCAGATTTACGGCGGTGAATATTGTACCTACCGAGAAGACGCTTTATTCTACTCCTATCGCAGAGAAGGTCTGACTGGGCGAATGGCAACATTGATTTGGCTAGACAAATAACTCAATTGGCGTATTATCCACCCCCTTATTTTTACGATTAGTTAAGACTGATAGAACCCATGTCTCTTTTTATCTGGATAGTGATTTTCAGCTTGTTGGGCGGTGTGCTCAGTGTGCTTTGTGCCGCGGGTTACATGCTTTTGCCGCAACAGCATCGAACCCGTTCGTTGCCACATATGGTCAGTTTTGCCATTGGCGCCTTGTTAGGCGCGGCATTTCTGGGATTGTTGCCACACGCGTTGACGTCTGAATTCATTACTGACCCTCATACCATAACGATTACAGTGTTGTTTGGACTACTGGGGTTTTTTATCTTAGAAAAAATGGTGCTCTGGCGGCATTGTCACGCACATGATTGTGAAGTGCACGGTAGTGATGAGCATGATCACCAGCATCAAACCAAACAAAATCCACAGCCGGAAGATTCAAAATCAGCGGCTTCATTAGTATTGATAGGTGACGCCTTTCACAATTTTGTTGACGGTGTTTTGATTGCGGCGGCATTTTTGACTGACGTGGAACTCGGCGTTGTCACCGCATTAGCCGTGGCCGCGCACGAGATTCCGCAGGAGTTAGGTGATTTTGCGATTTTGTTACAGAGTGGTTTTAGTCGTAAGAAAGCCTTGGTTTACAATGTGCTGTCTTCATTAACCACCGTTGTTGGTGCTACATTGGCCTATTTTAGTTTGCAGACAGCGGAACATTACGTGCCTTATGTTTTGGCCATTGCGGCGGCCAGTTTTATTTATGTAGCCGTGGCCGACTTGATTCCCGGTTTGCATAAGCGCACAAAGCTCAAAGAGAGCTTTCAGCAAGTATGTCTTATCTTGCTGGGTGTATCTTGCATTTATTTCGCCCACTCCTGGTTGCATTGAGTGGGTTAAATAGAAACTAAATCTGTGCGCAACTTGTGCAACTTATCCAATTGTTACTTGTTATTGATAAATTTTGGGAAAAGACAGGGTAAAAATAATAAAGAAGCGGTAGCAATAATTGTTGGGCCAGTGGGTAAGGAAAATTCAAAAGAGAGGTAGTAGCCAATAGCGGCACTAATAACACCGAATAAAGTCGCTATTACGAATGTTTGTTTTAGTGTCTTTCCTAGCATTAACGCAGCGGCTGCGGGAATAATCATAAATGAAAAAACCGGTAAAACGCCTATAGTACTGATTGCCACAGAAATCATCATGGCTAAGGAATAGAAGAGTATTTGAGTTAACATCATTGTTTTAATGCCGAAGGCCTTGGCAGTTTCAGGATCAAACGAGATAAATACAAATTCCTTGTATAACACTATATTAATGATCGAAACGATTGTTGCCACAATGACTAATAAAATCAAGTGTGCAGTAGGCACAAATACGGTATTTCCAAATAAAAGATTGTTGATATCGTGTACAGATCCACCCGTTGCATCAAGAATCAACATGGCCAGCGCGGCAGGAATGACATAAGCGATACCCAATAAGCTTTCGCGGGTTAATTTTTTTTCAGTGTATTGTTGAGCCATGAGAGACGCTGCTACGCAAGCGAACAGTATGGCGACTACAGTGGGGAAAGCTGCAGCGTAGACTGATTGCTCCTGCTGCGTATGTATGCTAACACTGCCCCATAACCAGGCTTGTATCGGCAGCGCAATCGTAACGCCTAATGTAGAAACTTGTGACAGTGCAGCCGTCATGAATACCATTCGTTTCAACACAACAAAGACACCGAGATAGGAACATATTAATGCAACAATAAGGGTTGCTAAGATGCCATTTTGAAGTATGGGTAGTGCTTCCCAGAAACTCACTCAACCTCCCTTCACGTTTTCTTCAGTATCATCCACATAAATATGCACTTTGTCTCGCAGTGATATTAGTTGAACATCTTGTCGGTATATCTGCTTGATTTTCTCTTCGGTCATTAATTCTTTGACTGCACCGATTTCAAAGTGTGCCTGTTCACCACTGTGTAGAATAATTAGACTTTGGGCGTGATTAGCAATGACATTAAGGTCATGGGTGATCATGAGTACCGTTTGCTTGATGGTTTTACGTAAACCAACAATTAACTGCAGCATTTCTGCTTGTCCAGAAATATCCATGCCACTTGCAGGTTCATCAAGCACTAAAATGTCTGGCTCAAAAGTCAGTGCTCGTGCAATTAAGGCTCTTTGTTTTTGACCGCCAGAAAGCAAGCGGAATTGTTTATTCGCGAGATGAGCGATAGCTACTTTGTCCATATAGTGCGCAGCAAGATCTGCATCTGATGCTGAAATTCTGCCACCAATGCCTGCCCTCGGTACTCGACCCATAATAACGACTTCTAGGGTGGTTAATGGAAAAATAGTATCGAGATTGCTCTCTTGTGGTACATAACCAAACGTGAGATTGGGTGATCGATGAATTTGGCCATAAAGAGGGGGAATTACCCCCGTTAGTGTTTTTATTAATGTTGTTTTACCTGACCCGTTAGCACCGACAATACCCCAAAACTCACCGCTTTTGATAGCAACAGAAAAGTTTTCGAGGACTACATGTCGATGATAGCCAGTAGAAATATTGGATGCTTCAATCTGGACTGACATGAGTAGTTTTATATTTCATTCCCACTGTTATCCATGTAAGCGCATGGAGAGTTGTGAATATATTAAATCAAACATTTGAATGTAATCTTTAACGCCCAGTCTTGGATCAACAGAAGAGGGTAATGATAATATCGGAACATTGCTTTGTCTTGCTACTTCTCTAGATATGCGTTGTGGTTGCCAAGGAGAGATCAAAATTAAAGAAATATTTTCTTCAATGATTTTTTTTACCAGTTTTGCGGCATACTTAGCGCTGGGTGGTATTGTTTCGCGCGGTTCAATATAAGCGGCTACATTTAATCCATGCCGATTAGCAAGGTAAGTCCAGTCTCGGTGATAACTCACAATTTTTCTCCCTTTATAAGGAGTCATCATTGCGTCCCAATCCATTATTTTATTTGTCAGCTTGCCGGTGAAATTGTCATAATTATTTTTATAAAATTCAGCATTCTGGCTATCCATTTCAGCTAACTTTTCATAAATATTTTTTGCGATAATTAATCCATTGGCGGGGTCGAGCCAATAATGATGATTATTTATTTTTTTATCGTCAGCGAGAAAAGCAGGTAGAAAGTCCGTCCCTTCAAGTTCTTGTTGTGTGTAAGGAATAAGCATTACATTAGTAGATGCATCCAGATATCCTTTGCCACCTTCCCTGATTTTAGGATTATCAACTGCCACCAATGCAGCAGGTAACCAGGAGATTTCCATTTGTTGACCATTAACAATAAGCAAATCTGCGTTTTTTAAATCTATAGCAATTGAGGGTTTTGGTTTGACTGCATGAGGATCTTGCACGCCGTTTGTTAAGCTTGTGACTGAAATTCGATCGCCACCAATAACGTTAACAAGGGATGCATCTTGCGAGAATGACGTTACGATATTTAATTTTGCCAAAGCGTCGGCTGAGCTTACAGCAAATATAACAAGAAGTCCTAGTGCCAAACTGGGTTTGAACCATTTTGAATTCATTTTACTTCCCTCTAGCTGTTATTGTGCCGGATTTCCACCAGTCAGATTGCAATGTTTGTTCAATACGCTGCTGAAGTGTAAGCAATTCCTTATTATCTTGCCGCTTCCGCCCCTGGTAACGCAAATTCGCCAGCTCTACTTCATCAGTCAATGCGCCATTGTTAATTAAAACGTTGGCGGTTTTCAGGTTGTTTTTCAGTACTGCATAATGGAGTGGGGTTGCCTTACGAGAGTCCCTTGCATTGACAATTGCGCCTTTTGTAATTAACATTTGTAATAGTTTTTCAACTTGGCTTCCCGCCCATTCGGCACTACGTTCATCGCGTAATCCACCGGAAAAAAGATGCAGTGGAGTTGCTGAGTCTGCTTTTCTAACGGCATTAATATCAGCACCTCTATCTATAAGAATTTGTGCTACAGTATGTTTTCTGTAGTCTAGTGCGAGATGGAGTGGGGTGGAACCTGACTCATTTCTTGAGTTAATATCAACACCATTTTTTGTCACTATGCTAAGGTCAAGTAATAAGTTGACAACATTGCTAAGCCCGAATCGAGCCGCTTCTTCTAACGGGCTCCATGCCAATGATCCGTTCATGCGTGATTTAACATTTGCACCTTCTTCTATTAATCGCATCGCTGCTAGCTCTTGCTTTTCCCAGATTGCGGCATGCAGTGCCGTGAAGCCTCGATTATCTCTTGTTTCGAGATCGACACCTTTGCGAATAAGCGAGTCTATACGAGCTATATCGCCTTTTTCCGCAGCCGTGTGCAGTGATGTGCCACTATATGGAATGACAGACCCGCTTTCCTGTAGGAACTCATTTCCATCAGTGTTGCGAATATAATGCTCTGAATTTGGATCATTTGCATCACCCAATGCATATTCCATGGCATTTTTTGCTAAATGAAAAGTGGTATGGGCAATAAACCCAGCATTGGGATAGATCAGGCGATCCCCTTTGCCATGAACATATTCATAGAGTCCTGGCATTTTATCTTGTAAATCTTTAGGCGCGTAAACAGGCTGATCATGCATATAGAGTAGAGTCTTTCCATCGAAAGAAATAGCGAAAACGCTTTTCCGTGAATAGTCATTAACAACTACCCCGTCAACATTGACAGCAGCTAAAAGTTCTTTTTTTGCTGAGGTTTTATTGATATGAAAGATCAAAAGTCTTGGTGTTTCATTCTCATTCCCTTCATACTCATAACCAAAATACTGAGAAATCCGTTGAAATCTGTTTTTCTCCATCGGCATAAAGTCGACAAATTCTACGGGTAGCATTACGCTGGGTTTGGATTTGGTTGGTAACTCTGCGCAAGAAGAAAGCAATAAACAGACAAGGAAGGCAAGTAAGGCAAGTAAGGTATAAAATGAATGTTGAATTTTATATTTAAGAAGTTTCGGCGCTGAGGAAATTTTTTGATGTATCATACTTTGCGCAAAAAATCTTTTCGTTTGTATATTCATGATTGATCCTGCCATATTTGGGTAAATGTAAACCCCGCTTTTCAATATGCGACTGCTGAATTTTCTTACAACAAGACAATTTCTTATAATATGACTTAATATAAAGTTTGATAATGTACATACTTCTTACTATGTAATTAGTCACATAAGTAAAGTATAGTTCTACCTTTTCGCAAATTCAATGTGATCTATCATATAGTTATTGCCCTCCTGAAAGTGTTCTTGCACTGATTTCATTGATACCTAGTTTGATAGTTGTTAGCAGGTAAAGGCTGGTTTCTAATCATCAAAGACAAAGACAATAGAGTTTATAGGGCGCAATCAAAACCTGGTTCTTATAACGTGGGTTTATTGGCTATCAATTTCTCAAATATAAAATTTCATTTAATCGACTTTTCATTTCGTGATATTGAACTAAAGTTATAATTGCAACTCGATATTATATTAGCAATTAGTAATATACTGGGATTCTTATGAAAAAGACCGCAAACTCATTCTACTTTTTCTTGCTTTCAGCATATGTTGTAGTGGGGTGTGCTTTTTTAATTGCCCAGCCGGCCAGAGCAGAATTCGGTGATGTTGTTATAAATAACTTTTCCGACGATGCTGGTATTCGCCCGGTAATTTTTCCGCATTGGTTTCATCGTGCACGTTTTCGATGCAATATCTGTCATACGAAACTGGGATTTGAATTCAAAGCCGGAGGAAACAAAATTAATATGCTAAAGATTATCAGTGGTGAATATTGCGGTGCTTGTCATGACGGTAGTGTTGCGTGGCCAGTAGACAACTGCGACTTATGTCACTCAGCCAAACCGGGTACACCCACGCAGGTTCATAAAAACACATTGCAAACAATGATTGGCGGTAAGAATTAACTAACTAAGGAGAGATGAATATGTTCAATAAGCTTTCCTTTAGTCTATCAATATTGATTGTATGTATGGCTATACCATTGCAGGCTGTTGAAGACCCAAATCGATTTAACCGACTGTTTGTCCCAGAAGCTGCCAATCCCCCTTTGGAGCAGGATGGTATCCATGATCCAAGCGGTGGAGGTATTGGTACGCTGCAACAGCCTAGCGCAGCTTTTGAAAAACTGGATAAGTCAAAATCAGACAATCATGTTAATTGGGTAAAAGCACTAGAGACTAAAAAGATATCACCGCGTTTCGATTTAGACGATGCTAGTCTTGAACCGATGCCATTAGACTTAAATATTGTTCGCGAAGTAAAAGGCAGTATGCCGAATGTCATTTATCCGCACAAACAACACACTGTTTGGTTGGATTGTTCGAATTGTCATCCCGCTATATTTGTTGCACAGAAGGGAGCAAACCGCATTACCATGGCGGAGATTATTATGGGAAAAAAATGTGGTGTTTGCCATGGCCGGGTAGCGTTTGGTGTCACTGAATGTTTACGTTGCCATTCTGGAACCGTAAAAAGTGATGCTGAGGGTGTGGAATTAAACACAGATAGTAATAAGTAATGACGGAGTCTTTATTTAAAAGAGTTTTTTATTGCCACTTTTTAGTTATTGTGTTTTCAATAAGCAGTTGCAGCAATACTCCGGCTGTCGCTGAATTAGCTGAATTAAAAGCACAAGAAAATTTGCATTCTCAAGATACGCAAGTTTCGAATTCAAAATTGGCTGCTACAATAACAGTCACAACACCTGGCAAGGAAAAAACGAAAGAATCTACTGTTGTGCGGGGGAGTAAAGAGTATCTAACATTGCTCGAACATTTGATATACAAATCTTCTGCGTCACAGCACGTTTTGTCTGTGAGGAACCCTGAGGCACTTCAGCATTATGAGCAAGCCTCTGCCGATTATCAACATGCAAAACAGGCCCAAGAAAATGGTTTAGTAAAGGAACGGGATGCTGCGATTGCGAATGCAAAAACTGCCTTTTTTAAAGCGGTTAAGCTTTCGGGGAAACATGAGTCAAGCGATGTAAAACGAAAAAAAGATATCCGTCATCGTATACAGAATGCCGATGAAATGTTCGATGCTTATAAGCGCATCACAAAACAGAATAAGATAAATCCAGATTCACAGAAATTTATCGATAGTATAGAGCAGGAACTACAGCTCACAAAATCTGCCCTTGATAGTGGCGAGTTGGATTTGGCACAAAAAAAATCCGACAAAGCGTTCTCCAAACTAAAAATGGCGGTGATTAAGCTACGGGATGGAAAAACCCTGGTTCACAATTTGAATTTCTCATCACCCGCCGACGAATATCTGTATGAAGTTAATCGTAATGATACACATAAAATGCTTATGAAATTATTCATCAAAGATAAAGCATCCACTGTCAACGCCAACAGTAAAGTAAAAGAACATATCAGTCAGGCTGGAGATTTAAGGCAACTCGCGGCAAAACTTGCTCAAGATAAAGAGTTCAAACAAGCTATAAAGCAACTGGAGAACTCAACGATACATTATATTCGGGCGATACAGGCTGCTGGTATTTATATTCCCGGATAAATATGCTTGGCCGCACTGCCGGTGCAGTCCCACCCTCTTCCTTATGCATGCGCAACCGGAGTTCAACGTTGCAAAAGTGCCACCTTCCAGTATCCCTAATGGCAGAACTTTAATAGAGAAACTTCGTGAAGTAGGCTTGGCGGCAGCAATCGTGCTGCGAGCACTCTCTCGATAAGGCGTTGTCACTACGCGCATAGATTATGGGAAAATAATAGAACTTCAGTTGTAAGTGATAAGTGGAAGTATTTTGGGGTGAATTATGATACAGTCAGCCGGGTGATTAAGGCAGCTTAATAGGGTGGAATCTTAAGCCTGATCCCACATTTTCTTGCGAGGAAGGGTATGTCTTTTCAATTGTTTAAAAACTTGTTTTACCTATTGTTATTGGCCGCTTGTTTATCAGGTTTAAACGCGTGTGCTCAGGAAAATAAGGCGTCATTTCTACCTGTGGCAAAGTCGGTGACTTCTTTATCTAGTTTTTATGAAGTTGCAATGCAGCAGTTGCAAATACAAAGTCAGAAATATGATATCGATCTTGAGGGTGTCCATCTGGCGTTTGTTGCGGAAAATAAGGACGAATCAGGAAATGTGCACGTAAAATTACAGCCGAAAATTCAAGATATCCCTATTTGGTCAAAGCAGATTATTGTGCATCTTGATAAGCATAATAATTTATATACAGTTAGTGGGAAGTTACCCTCAACTTCAGTATCCAGTGCCCAGCCCATTGTCGATGAGCAGCAAGCACAAAGCAGTGCAAAAGAATTTCTTGAGAAAGATTCAGCTGAATGGAATGCCTTACTGACTGAGCTTATGTTTTTTCCAAATGACAAACAAAAGTCACTTGAGCTCGCATATAAAATTACCCTGCAACGTGGCCTTGAGCGACAGTTTGTTTTTGTTTCTGCCTTGCGCGGTGATATTTTAACTCAGTTTTCTGGTAGTCCACGTTAGCAAAAAAAGAATATAAATTAAATCAGGTGGGGAATTAAAATGTGGCTGAGTTTTAGAAATAATCTAATTATATGCTTCCTAGGTTTGAGTTTTTTGCTTTTTTCAACGGCTCATGCAGAGACTGAAATTAAAATTGACAGGCCATTTCACGAGAAATATTTAATCGCTGCGCCTGGCATAAACCTTATGCCAGGTCAGCAGCAAGCGGTAAACCAAAAAATAAAAAAACCTTTCAATCGCCGATCTAAATTCGATGTGATTGTTCCACAATCGAGTGTTTCGGGTTCTCAAAAGTCGCTAGTGACAAATGTTCAGGCGATAATTCGAGCGCAGAAACTACAAGCAAAATTTAGTCAGCAGCATACAACTGCATTGAATGTGCTAGCTCGGAAGTCATTAGCGCATGGTGGACTAGTTCGAAAATTCGACAAGGAAAATGGTACACCTACATTGTTGAGTGGGATAATGTCGGAACGCGTATCAGCTGTAAAAAAAAGCAAACCAGGGTTAAAGGAACAAGATAAAAGAAATCTCGTTCGCGAATTTCTTCAGACTAATCGCGATTTACTAAAACTCAATAACCCAGAATTAGAGCTAAAGTTAATTCACGAGAAAAAAGATAACGTAGGCAAGCGACACCTGTTCTATCAGCAAGCACATAACGGAGTACCTATTTGGGGGAAACAGGCTGCTGTTCATGTCAATCAAGATGATCAGGTCTATTTATTTAACGGACGTTACAGGCCAAGTCTTTCTCAATTTTCAACAGAACCTACTGTAAGCTCGGAAAATGCATTGAATGTAGTTTATGCCCATCTTGCGGTAAGTTCTGGCGAAGTGATCAGCAATGAATTGGTTATATTTATGCAAGATAAAGTAACCCCAATTCTGGTTTATAAAATTGATATTAAACCTTTCATTAGTGAACGCTGGTTGTATTTTATTGATGCCAGTACAAGTCAGGTGGTTCATCGTACCAAAAATATTCATAATGCCGGTAGTAGTGTTAATGCGAGTGGCGCAGATTTATCTAATGTTAGACAAACGTTTAATGTCTGGCAGGATAATAATAGCTTTTATATGATTGACCCAACATTTCCTACTGCTCAAATATCGGTAGATCCGCTAAACGCGCCCAGCAATATTGGTGATACGTATATATTGGATGCGAGAAATAAAGATGGAAGTGAGTTGTTTTATGTTGAGAATAATGCTCCTGACATTGGTTGGGATCCCGTCGCTGTTAGTGCTTTATCGAACACACTCACGGTTTATGATTATTGGCTCAATACCCATCAGCGGAAAAGTTTCGATAATAGTAATAAAAACCTAATGGTCGCGATTCATCTGGATGAAGGTTATAACAATGCATTTTGGAATGGCACCTTTATGGTTTACGGCGATGGTGATAACAGGGTGTTTGGGCAGCTTGCAAAGTGTCTTGATATTGCCGGGCATGAAATGTCACATGGTGTTATAGAACATACCGCTAATTTAATTTATGAAAACCAAAGCGGTGCGTTGAACGAATCTTTTGCTGATGTATTTGGTGCTATGGTCGATCGCGATGACTGGTTGATTGGTGAAGACTGTACCATCGCCGCACCGGGTCATTTACGGAATATGCAAAATCCGCTAGATGGCCTTTCATCACAGCCAACAAAAATGAGTGATTATAGGAATTTACCCAATACACCGCAAGGCGACAATGGGGGCGTGCATGTTAATAGCGGTATTCCTAATCGGGCAGCGTATCTTGTTGCTGAAGGGTTGTCGATTGAAGGCCTTGGTGCAAGTATAGGGCGCGAGAAGTTAGAAAAAATCTGGTATAAAGCGTTGCGTGATTATCTAATAACATCTTCTCAATTTATTGATGCACGGCGTGCCACTATCCAGGCAGCGAAAGACATTTATGGCGAAACAGCAGCCGAGGTAAGTGCCGTGACTATGGCTTGGGATATTGTAGAAATCACTGAAGACGGTGTTGCCAGTCCTGATAGCAGTACATCTACTAAAACGGATATCGTAACCGGCGATGATGTGATGGTTTATCTATTCCCAATTGACCAGACACATGATAGTAATCCTGCTGATAGATATGATGTGTATGTGCAAAAACTGAGTGCGCCTGACTATAGTTATGTTGCAGCAAACGACGCTCTATTGAATAAAAGTACTTATGCGGCCTATACTCGACCTGCCGCTTACACTAACGAGTTCGGTACGCTATTTTTTTATGTAAGTCTTGACGGTAATTTGTGGGCTTCTGACGGGCTGGACTCTGATGAGCTAGTGGCAAAAACAAATGATATCTGGAGTATTGCTATATCGCCCGATGGCCGATATTTTGCGTATGTGTCGACTAAACTCGATGATAAGTTTATTCATGTAATAGATTTGCAAGCAGACCCCGTCAGTACAACGAGCATCCCTTTGACGCCACCGGATTATCAACAAAATGGTAGTAGTACAAACAATAGTATTTATTACGCGGACTCTATTGCATTTGACTATACGGGTAAGAAATTGGTATTTGACGCGCTAAATTGTGTTTCAATTCCAGGCAATCCTTGTACGGAAGATGGCGAGGGTGGTTATTTGTATTGGTCATTAGGCATTGCAAATATTGAGAGCTCAGCAATTTTTTACCCCTTTCCTAGTCAGGATCCGCTCATTGATTTAGGTTATCCACGTTTTGCATCGAACTCTAATACAATCATCGTGCTCGATATGCAAGATTATAGCGATATTGAGACCTTGGGTATTAGTTCTAAAGTCCTCACGTTTGATTTCATCAATCAGAAAATTAACACAGTTGTAGATTATGGTCTGGGTGATTTTGAATTTTGGGGCGTACCTTCGTTTTGGGGCGATGACGCTGCGGTACAAGTCCAATTAATCGATCCCGCCGTAGGATCTATCGCGGGTCGTGTCGCATTAGATGAAAATTATGTGGGTGATTTAGCGGGTATTCGAGTTACAAACCCTACCGCGGTGGCAATGCCTATTATGCACCGAGTTGGTCAACGTAAGCTGGATGGAGCTTTGTCGATCGACAATACTAATATCGATCTAGGTGCTGTTAAGCAAGGTAAAAGTGTTTCGCAAAGCATTAGGATAAAAAACCTCGGGAATCGAGACGTTGCCATCAAGCAGATCACTTTGCAAGGCGCTGCGTTTAGTCATAACATGACTAATACTGTTATTCCTCGCGATGCGAGCTTGCAGGGTGTAATTAGCCTACAAGCTGATGCAGCTGAAGGTGTGCATACCGGTAGTATAGAACTCCTGACCGACGGTGATCCTGCAGTAATTGCCATTAATTTATCTGCTACAGTCAACTCTGAAGAAATAGTTTCAGGTGATAATCCTGTGCCTGATAACACAAATTCTAGAAGTCAGGATGATGGTTCAAGTTCTTCGGGTTGCACGATATCAGCAAACAAATCCGTCTTTGACCCAATGTTTTTAATTTTGACATTGTGTTCACTGTTTTATGTGTTTGGCCGCCGTCGTAAAATGTTAGAACATAATTTAATGAATTAAAAGAAATCAGTTAGAAAGATCTGGTTTCGTAGAGTGTTTCACAAATATTTTCGATGCGAGATAAAATAAAAATACTGATGCGGCAGTTGGAGAGTAGCAAAGCTGTTAATAAATACATTTTCAATTTCACCTTGGGTTTAACCTAGAATCCGCAGTTGAGCAGCCTGTAGTGTGCGTCATTTTGTGCTGAATTGCGTAGTGAAATCTTTCCCAAATGGTTGTTCCCTTTGGGAAAGATTTCACATAGCAATGCAGTGAAAAAGGGCGTGCAATATAGGTTGCAGTGACTCACCGAAAGGGTGAACTGCGGTGCAATTGATATATTCAATAAATTCATAATGTTATATTGACCTGTAAACGTTCAACTGCGGAATCTAGGTTTAACATTAGTAATTATAAGGGAGTCGGTTGGGCGCGAATGTAGAATGCAACTATTGATTCTGTTGAGCTTTCAAATAGCGCAGGTTTACCCGCTCAACGTTGGAAGTGCTGCAGGATCAAGGGGTAATGCAGTCGAGTGCCTTGCGAGCATAAAATATGAACTAACTGGTTTTTTCTAGAATAATGCCCTAATTGTAAAAAATAAACTACTGATTCATTGTAAATCGGTTGAATGACTCTTTCGAGCAGTTCCTCGAGAGCGCAAGAAAACCTTATAATCCTGCAGGAATAGAAAAAAACACTCGTCATGTAATCGGTTTAATTGGCGCTTTTTTTATAGTGCCGAGTTCATTTATTTGTTGAGTTTTCTGCCGGGGTTTAATATTTTTTTTGCAAATTTCCTGACAAAAGAGGTAGGTTATTTGAACTGCTAACAACAAAATGTGTCTCAATATAAGCAGAGACTATTCTTTCTCTGTACTTCCTATTAGCAGTCTTGGAGTTAATATTAACGTTGAATCCTAAGACTCCCACATTGGTGCAAAACCAAGGAGATGTATCATGAAAATTCGTATTTCAAAGATCAATGGCTGGCGAGATGGTATAGAATTAATTCTGGCTTTCTGGCTTGTGATTTCACCTTTTGCTGTCGGTTTTATTACTAGCAGCGCTGCAAGTGGAACTGCTTTTATAATAGGTTCACTAATTATGTTGTTCTCTTTTCTCGGTATGGAAGAAGAACAACCATGGGAAGAGTGGACTACTCTGGCCTTAGCTCTTATCCTACTATTGTCGCCTTGGGTGTTCGGCTATGCGGCTATGGTAGCTGCTACTGTCAATGTTCTAGTTGTCGGTGGTTTGTTAGTATTGCTTACTATTATGACAATGAAACATGAATATGATGAGCGGCATGCACATCAGTAATTAAAGAGGTTAGAATCTTTATTTAAAGTTATCAATTGTTGCTAGGGGGGGAGTTAGTTCGTCCCTCCCTGATGATAGTCCCTCCGAATACCTCTCCTTCTTTTCAGAGTGTCACCTAAATAATATATTCTGTCATTTTGCGTAGATCAAAATGCAGGTTTCGATAAAGCGGTTGTACTATCCAGCTAAATACAACTATACCATCCCTTGAGCCAAGGTTGATTGTAACTGCCAGAGCCAACGTCCACAAATTCTGATGGAATGGGTATTTTAAGATAATGACTCAAACTCAAAGAATAAAATGTTCATTCACTGTAAAATGCTTGGCGCTTATTCATTATACTCTATGCCGTCATGGCATGACGATTTGATCGAACAATTTCCCGAAATTCGAATTTAATATTTTCCAGAAATGCCTGTAGGGCTAAGTTGTTTGCCAAGAGTAAAGCGGCGTAGTGGAGTTGCTGGATCGGCAAGTGGTACTCGGTGCAGAAGAACTTCTCATTAAAAAAAGGGTATTGCTATTGCAATACCCTTCAAGGGAGGATGAAAAAAATCGTATTATCTGGGGGAGGGTTAGATAATACATCTTGATTAAGGCATTTGTTATGCCAGAATTTATAAGCTATTGAATTTTAAAAAAATGCTTTTATTTAATGTTTTAAATTAACATGCATTGACAATTTGTTGTCGCTAAACGTAAGCGTTCTATTGCTAAGACTGACAGGTTCCTCTACAGGGACGTATTCACGGCGTCTCTCGATATGGCATTGCCGCTACGGGCGCTAGAAGGTGGCACTATGCAATTTTGAACTCCGATTATGAGTTACTATATTTATCCTCAGGAATACTGAGCTTCGCCCAGGCCGATGTCAGTTCGACCGGAGGATTAGGTGTGCTGATTTTTTCATGCTGTGCGATAAGGGATTGTTTGCATCCGCCCTGGGCGGCAATATCTTCAAATATTCGTGCCGCACGCCAATCATAATAGGCTAGCAATGGTTCTACTGCCTCCTTTCCAATGCGTGGCAACACCCCCCAATGCCCTGGAGCACGTGCATTCAACAACCAACGTAAAACATCGGTGGAAAGATGAGGCAAATCGCAGGTACACATTAGCCAGGATTTATAGGGTGCCCAGCGCATGGCGGCAAGTATTCCTGACAATGGCCCAGACAGATCCGGCACTTCAGGTAAACGTACAGCAGAAATATGCGAAGCAATGTCTCCAGTTCCAATAATAACAATTTCATCGACAACATCTTTTAACTGTTCAATGATGTGTTCAAGCCAGACCCTTCCATTTACTTCGATAAGGTATTTGGCTTGTCTCATGTCTGTACGCTTGTCATCTATCAGTATTGCACCAAACACTTGAGTCTGGTGCCATTGTCTCGGCAACCATTTGTCAATATAACCAAGCAACCATGCTGCTCGATCTACATTTCGCTCAAGCACATGGATTAAATTATTTTTCTCTATCGGTGGCTTCTCACCCTCACCCAATAACCATACCTTGCGTAAAGGCGATTGTTTAAATCCTTCAACCATTATCAGATCATACATTGGAGCGAGCTGAGATATTGTTGTGGAAAGTGAACTAGACTGATAAGAATGACGGCGTAGAAACGTTTCATCCGGGCCTGATAAATAAACATCAGCCCCGGCCTCAAATAACCTCGCGCTATCTTTACCGGGGTGGTCTACATTGAGCCCATGAACATCATGTTTGATAACAGCAACCCGCAATCCCCGGTTAACCAGGTGTGGTAATACCTTCTCGATTAGCGTGGTCTTACCTGAGCCGCTATTTCCTGCGACTGCAAGTACAGGAATGTTATTTTTTTGCCATTCTATCGTGTCTTGCATCAGCCAGCCTGGACGTGTTTTTGTTGCTCGGCTAAGTGTGATGAACAACAAGCACAATCTGCGGGGTCGCCGCGTAGCTTTTTGATACCGTGTGGCAATGCTTTGATGAGTGCTTGCAGATTCTCTACCGCAGCCCGTTCGGAGCCGGGCAGATTGATGATGAAGGTCGAGCCACGTATACCGGATGTCCCACGTGACAGAATAGCAGTCGGTGTTTTGGCTAACGAAGCCTGTCGCATCGCCTCATCAAATCCTGGGGTTGGTCGTTCGACTACTGCGCTGGTCGCCTCAGGTGTAATATCTCGTGGTGCTGGACCGGTACCGCCGGCCGTTACCAGCAGATCAATAGAATACTGATCACAATATCGCTGCAGCATTTCACTAATGGCGTCTTTATCATCCGCAACCAAATCGATATGCTGTATGTGTGCTTGAAGTTCGTGACGTAACAGATCAGCAACCGCAGGACCCGCGGTATCAACTGTCTCGCCCCGGAAGCAACGGTCGCTGACGGTAATAACCACGGCCTGAGGCAGTGACCGTGGCACTTCTTTAAGCACTTCGATGGCGTCGCCCGGGAATAGCTCACCGCCATTTTCGACAGTGGCAAACACCCCCGCATGTGCCATCAGGTATTCGCCGCTAATCCGTTCGACTTGCTTAGGCTGATGAAAATGTTTACCTATCTGGCTGATGGTTAAGATCGAATTATTTCCCAGGCGCAGGCGCGTGCCAACACCCAGTGTTGCCAGTGGTAAATCCCGACAGATGATATTTTCTGAAAACGTCCCGGGGCGCCACTTTCCTTTGGTCAGTGAATTTAAATCTTCTTCGGCAAGCAGGCTTACCGGGCGACGATCAAGGCTTGCATGCCAATCACCATCAATGCCCAGCCCGGTGATGAGATGTGCATTTTCCACCGGATGTTTGAGTCCTGGCCGATCACTCACACAGATGTGTTGAATAGTTGCCATGTCTTTCTCCTTGCATAACGTTAGGGTTTAGTTTCCCTGTGCATATCGTATTTCTTCATCTTTTCCCATAAAGATTTTCGGCTAATTCCGAGTAGGGTAGCTGTGTCCATAATATTCCAATTGTTTTCTCTTAAACAACCATCGATATACGTACGCTCGCGGCTTTGGAGGAAATCTTTAAGTGTTTTATTTTTCTCTTCTTTGACGAACTCTGCTTGATGAGGAAAAATATCCAATGCTGAGATTGCCGGCCCTGGTGTCATAATACATGCACGCTCCAGCGTATTTTTTAATTCTCGAATATTGCCTGGCCAGGAATATTCGAGTAATGCCTGACTGGCTAATAGGTCGAAATTTTTGGCTTGTCCAGAATATAGTTCAGCATGAAGATTCACGAACTGTCTGGCTAATAAAAGAATATCTTCCTGGCGTTCTCGTAACGGTGGTATATCAAGTTCGATGACATTGATTCTGTAGTATAGGTCTTCTCTAAACTCGCCGCATTCGACCTTAGCGCGAAGATTACAATTGGTCGCACAGATGATACGAAGATTGACCGGGATTTCTTGTTCGCCACCGAGCCGAACAACGACTTGTTCTTGAATAACGCGAAGTAACTTCGCTTGGGTTGCCAGTGGTAATTCACCAATTTCGTCTAGCAGCAAGGTGCCGTTATTGGCTTGCTCGAATACCCCTTTATGCGTATTTGTTGAGCCAGTGAAGGATCCCTTTTCATGACCAAAAAGTTCAGATTCAATGAGAGAATGTGGTATTGCCGCACAATTTATGGCGATAAATGGGCCAGGAGAGGTTTGTATAGAATGTAATCGCCGAGCTACGACTTCTTTCCCAACTCCAGACTCGCCAATAATTAAAACGGGTGTTTGGTGGTAAGGCGCCAGAATTTGGATTTTTTCCTCAACTTTACGCATGGCGGATGAAATACCCAATGGGCAGTCTTCCTGCTGTGACTGACCAGATAGGCTGGTTTGACGTAATTCCTTTAGTTGTTTAATAAGAGATTTGAGATCCAGCGCCTTGGTGAAGTAATCGACAGCACCCGGTTTGAGAGGTTTTTCTGCCTGATCTACTGAGTCATGCTCGGAGATAAATAAGGCCGGAGCAGCGTAGTTTGTTTCGGTACAAAGTTTTCTAAGAAAATGTGCATCACTCATATCACGTCGGCACATGTCCGAAACAACAGCATCATATTCAGTGTTGCGTATTTTATCTAAAGCCTGTGCGGCATCATGAATCCAGTCTACCTGAAAGCCTTCTTTCGAAAGACATTCATAAATAGGCTCACCTAGAATGGAGCATGGTGAAACAAAACAGATTTTTGAAGTATGCATATCCATATAGATTTTTCCCCTGGAATTATTGACTGCTGTGAAGTTTTATTTATAGTTCACTGGCATAATTTATGTCACATTCCTTGTTGTTAAATAGTATAGCAGGCGATGTTTGGTTGAATCTGTAAACCTAGAAGAAACAGTTGATCCATGGAATTTAAAGTAACTTTTTTTTGCCTGACAAGTGCCGCATGAAATACCCCAACTCATTGATTCGTTAATGTAAATTACTTCAATATTATTGTTGTATATGTACTTATCCATTGATTTTCCAAAACATTACAATTTGGTAATATTCTAAATGTATTGTCTACTAACCAGATGAAAACAACTTTTCGTTCAGTATAGTAACGATGTTAATACCGCATTTCTTGCTTAGGGCTGCCGTAAAAATTAGTTTACATTTATGGGTTTCCAATCGCCATTTTAGCTAGGCGTGAGGAAGGCGAATAGTGAGCTATTCAACTGACGAACAACGCTGCTAAAATGAGCGAGTGGTAAGTCAGAAATGTGAAGTAATTTTTACGGCAGCCCTTAGGAACGTGCATGTTCATAAGATCTAATACGGACAGCTTATGTTACCTAATGGTAACGTTTGAGAGTTTGGGTATAACCCTTCGGTAACATTATCGCGGCATGCGTAAAGTTAACTTACTGATTTCTTGTTACTTGTTGAGATGGTCTGGTTATTGCCAAATAAAACATGAAAGTGAAACATTAAGTGAAGAAAACAAAGATGTGGTTATGTGACGATTAAAATGACAAACAACATCAGCGAGGGCTAGCAGAAAATGAACAGAAAAATACTTTGTAAAACGAGAATAGGGTTGGTTCTTTTGCTGGGGTTTTTTCTCTTCGCCTGTAGTGATAACAACAATGATGATGATGACGACAATGGCGGCCCCTCCGTTAGCACGGAAAACTTATTAGCCTTACATAACAGTAGCTCTCCGCAATACAACAAGAATTGTTCTACTTGCCATGAGGGTATACATACCCGCCAGACTCTGGATCCCTCAATTCCTGACGCCCATGTGGCCATGTTACCCTTTGCGGCCGGCGAAACTGATAGTGATAAAAAATGTACCTGGTGCCACCGTTCTGTTGATTTAGTGCAAGCGGCAGGCTCACCATTAACATTGCGAACAAGCCTTAGAAAACGTATCGATGTAAAACTTTGCACCCTGTGTCACGGTCCCGATGGTCCAGCAAAACAATTTTATCGAGTGAGTCTTTCTGCATTAAACCCGGATGGCCCAGAGCTCTATGATTTAATCTGTTCTGGTTGTCATGGAGTCCTGGCAAATTCGCAAGTGGCAGGCGAATCAGCAGCAGAAATTCAAGAAAAAATAACCGAAAATGAAGGCGGAATGGGACCACTTGGTGTCCTCAAGAATGCACAAATCCAGGCCATCGCGGTAGCATTGGGAGGAGATCCGACGCTACCCACCACAACAGATGGCGCAACACTCTATTCACAAAACTGTGCAACCTGCCATGGTAGCTTGGCCACCTCTACAAAGGGTGGCAAGTCAGCGACCGCCATTCAGTCGGCCATTAATGCTGATATAGGCAACATGGGCACGCTCAGTAGTCTTAGCGCAGAAGAGGTGCAGGCCATCGCGACCGCCTTGGCCAGCATTTCACCCCCGGTAACAGTAGATGGTGTGGCACTCTACGCGGACAATTGTGCCGGCTGTCATGATCCTTTGGCCACCTCTACAAAGGGTGGCAAGTCGGCGACCGCCATTCAGTTGGCCATTAATGCTGACACAGGCAACATGGGCACGCTCAGTAACCTTAGCACAGAAGAGGTGCAGGCCATCGCCACGGCCTTGGTGAGCATTTCACCGCCGGTAACGATAGACGGGGTGGCACTCTACGCAGACAATTGTGCCAGCTGTCATGACCCTTTGGCCACCTCTACAAAGGGTGGCAAGTCAGCGACCGCCATTCAGTCGGCCATTAATGCTGATACAGGCAACATGGGTACGCTCAGTAGCCTTAGCACAGAAGAGGTGCAGGCCATCGCCACGGCCTTGGCCAGCATTTCACCGCCGGTAACGATAGACGGGGTGGCACTCTACGCACAAGATTGTGCCGACTGTCATAACCCTTTGGCCACCTCTGAAAAAGCCGGAGCGTCGGCAGCAGCCATTCAAACGGCCATTGATAATGATAGAGGCGGAATGGCATCGC
>CALZHW010000046.1:12105-25046 GCA_945787125.1 uncultured Ectothiorhodospiraceae bacterium | reverse complement strand
GGTTATGGGACACGTTTTCTGCCAGCGACTAAAGCAATGCCCAAAGAAATTTTACCCGTGATGGAAAAACCGTTAATTCAATACGGCGTTGAAGAAGCCATGGAAGCGGGCATGCGTGAAATAGCAATTATTACTGGCCGTGGTAAACGCGCTTTAGAAGATCATTTCGATACCAGCTTCGAGCTTGAGCAGCAGATCAGCGGCACATCAAAAGAAAGCTTGCTGACCGGCATTCGTGACATTATTGATAAATGTACATTTTCATACACACGGCAAATCGCCATGCGGGGTTTGGGTGACGCTATATTGTGTGGTCAGACATTGATTGGCAATGAACCATTCGGGGTTATTTTAGCGGATGACTTATGCGAGGGTGAGGGCCAAAGTGTTATGCGACAAATGGCCGAAATTTATGAAAAATACCGTTGCAGTGTGATTGCTATCCAGGAAGTGGAGCCGGAAGAAGTTTATAAATATGGAATCATTGAAGGTCGTGAACTTGATGATGGTGTTTTTCTGATATCTAACATGGTGGAAAAACCAGATCCCGAAGACGCGCCGAGTAACCTGGCCATTATTGGTCGTTATATCTTGACGCCTGATATTTTCGAAGTGTTGAAGCATACGCCAAATGGCAAGAATGGTGAGCTGCAACTCACCGATGCATTGCAAACTCAGGCGGCAGAAAATATGGTTATCGGTTATAAATTTAAAGGTAAACGATTCGATTGCGGCAGCATTGATGGTTATGTGGAAGCAACCAATTATTTTTATAATAAACGAAAATAATCAGTTAATAATAGGAGGGGGTCATGGAACTTTTTCAAAAACCTGAACACCCTCTCCTGGTTTTTACTGATCTTGATGGCTCCTTGCTTGATCATGATAACTATGGCTTCGATGCGGCTTTGCCGGCCTTACAGCAACTAAAGCAACATAAGATTCCTGTCATATTTGTTAGCAGCAAAACTTTGGTTGAAATAGAAACGCTTGGCCAGGGTTTACAGATTAATCACCCGATAATAGCAGAGAATGGCGCATTGGTTTCAATTCCTGCTAACTATTTTTCGCCGGATGATGGCCAGACAGATGCACAAGCACAACAGCTTGTGCATCTTGGTGAAACGTATGAGTCAATCGTGGCAACATTAACTCAAATCCGCGCAACCCAGCAGTGGCGTTTTACCGGCTTTAACGATATGTCAGTACAGCAAATTGCGGATGTAACAAAGCTGGATTTGACGAGTGCGGCTAATGCGAAGAATCGACAAGGCTCTGAACCATTGATTTGGCAAGATAGTGATGAAGCGTTGACGCATTTTGAAAAGTTATTGAATGAATTTCAATTGAGTCTAACGCGCGGTGGACGTTTTTTTCATGTCATGGGCAGTCACTCTAAGGGTGACGCGATTAAGTTTGTTTTAGAGTCTTACAATACGCATGATTTCATACCTATCACAACTATTGGTCTAGGCGATAGTGAAAACGATCTGTCAATGTTGCAAGTTGTCGATCAAGCTGTGGTGATTCGTCGCAGTGATCAGACCCATATGCATGCTGAGCATGTGAAAAATGTCTATTATACCCAAAAAATTGGCCCCGCTGGTTGGCATGAATTTATTGACGCCTTCCTGATGAATTATTCCTCCGAATCACTATCAGTAGTAAAAAAAGGCAATGCCCATGGCTGATTTTTTCCAGAACGGTGTAATAACAACGCTGCATAAATTAAGAGAGCGACCTGTTGAGGAGCTTGAAGCAGAACTGCATGTTTTTGCTAAAGAAAACCCCATGGCTTTGATATTGCCGAGTTTGTATTCAGAGTTGCAGGGTGAAGCTTTACCGAACATTGTGGAGCAGTTGAAGCTATCGACCTATATCAGCGATATTATTGTCGGACTGGATTGCGCAACACAAGCAGAATTTGAACATGCGAAACAATTTTTTAGTCAATTGCCGCAGACGGTGCATGTATTATGGAACGATGGAAGCCGTTTACTTGCACTGGATGAAAAACTACAATCTGAAAATCTTGCCCCGCGTCAGCTCGGTAAAGGGCGCAACGTCTGGTATTGTTTTGGTTATGCGCTGTCGCTGGAGCATTGTCGGGCGATTGCATTGCATGATTGCGATATATTGACCTATGACCGGAATATACCGGCGAGACTTTTTTATCCCGTCACCAATCCACGGTTTAATTTCGAATTTTGTAAAGGTTACTATACACGAATTCATGGTGACAAACTCAGTGGCCGCATGACCCGTTTGTTTGTCACTCCATTGCTCAGAGCCTTGAAAAAAATCCTAGGCAATAACGATTATCTGGAGTTTATGGATAGTTTTCGTTATCCTTTGTCAGGTGAGTTTTCGCTAAGCACTGATTTTGTAAAAAATATGCGCATCCCGAGTGACTGGGGTTTGGAAGTGGGCGTATTGTCAGAAGTGTACCGCAATCTTTCACGCCATCAAGTGTGTCAGGTGGATATTGCCGATCAATATGATCACAAACATCAAACACTGACGACAGATAACCACGATGGGGGTCTGGAAAGAATGGGCATTGAAATTGCCAAATCATTCTTTCGCAAATTAGCCACCGAAGGGCTAACTCTCTCGATGGAAAATATTCGTTCAATCAAAGCCTGTTATTTTCGTATTGCATTGGATTTTGTCGAGCAATATTACTGCGATGCAAAAATCAATGGATTGGATTATCATCGACATACCGAAGAAAGCAGTATCGAATTATTTGCGCAATGTATCATGACGGCGGGTGAGATGTTCATAAAAAACCCGATGGAATCACCTTTTATCCCTAACTGGAACCGAATTTTTAGTGCAATACCTGACTTTGATGAGCAGTTACTTGCGGCGGTTGCGGCCGATAATGTGTAGTAGGCTTATTCTTATAACTCACAATTGGGTTTCAATAATTGCAGAAGTGCAACCTTCTAACGTTGAAACCCAATTGTGGGTTGCAAGCGCTAATGTTTGCTAAACCAAAACGCACCATACGGCGGTAAACTCAAGCCAAATTCTTCGAACGTTGCATCACTTTCATTCAGCAATTCCTGCCAATCCGTGAGTCTTTCTGGTAAGAAATCCCAGCCAATTAATTGCGGTTTATTTGTGAAATTGAATAGCGCGAATATCGTTTGTGATTGATCTATTGCTACCCGTTTCAAACCAAAAAGAGAAGTCGGCAAATTCAATATCTGTTGCGCGCCGTCGGGATGAAATGCGGTTTGTCGGCGGCGGATTTGCAATATTTTTTTGAATGTTTTAAAAACTCTGCCAGTTTCACTTTCATGATTTGCAATCAGGTTCTCCAGTTCACTTCGATCCCATTTACGTCGGTTGATTGATCGTGTCATACCGGTTCGTTCCACACCTAATAGATCATTCGGTGTAGCAAACAAGCTATTAATATAGATTGCTGGGATGCCTTTGAAGCTCAACGCAAAGATTTGCGAGAGTAAGAATGTAGGGATATGCCATTGGCGATTATTTGGTCGTAAGTCTCTAAATGCATCGAAAAAGCTAATGTTAAGTTCATAGGGACTTTCGCTGCCATCCATATTACGCTTGGTGGAGATGTAGGCGCCACGTTCTCGCATGGCTTCGAGCATAGTTTTGACGCTGTCGCTTGGAACTAAGCCCTCCAACGGCCGCATGCCCACACCATCATGTGAGGCAGTGAAGTTAAGAAATGTACAACCCAGTGGCAAGGTGAGTCGCTCAATTGACAATGCCCACTCGTACAGGTAACGAGTGTCTTGAATAAATAGTGCATGCAGTAACAGCGGGGGTAGGCTGAATTGGTAGACAATATTTGCTTCATCGCCGTCACCGAAATAACTGATATTTTCATCATGGGGTACATTGGTTTCAGTCATGATTAATGCACCTGGCTCCACTTCACGTAGCACATCACGGAATAGTTTTACTACTTCATGCGTTTGAGGTAAGTGAATGCAGTTGGTGCCAATTTCTTTCCACAGGTAAGCAACGGCATCGAGTCTAACCATGCGTGCACCCTGACGGAAATAAAACAGCAATATATCCAGAAACGCGATGAGCACATCGGGGTTTTTATAATTGAAATCAATTTGGTCATTGCTAAAGGTTGCCCAAACATGGCGCATGCCTTCATGTGTGCGCACACCGGTTAGCAGCGGTGTGCTGCGCGGTCGAGTTACCATCGATAAATTTGTCCCAGGATCCATCTCGATAAAGAAATCTTTGGTTCTTTCTTTGCCTGCGAGATAATCACTAAACCAAAGGTTTTCCCGTGAACAATGATTCAGTACTAGATCGACCACTAAATCATAACATTCCTCAAGCGCCGAAATGTCATCCCAACTGCCTAGTGCAGGGTCAACATTTCTAAAATCAGTAATTGAAAAACCGTCATCGGAACTTGATGGAAAGAAAGGTAAAATATGTACCATACTGAATTCTTTAGGCAAATGCCGGTTCATAAAGCTACGCAATGTCTGAAGTGGAGGGCGGGTTGGCGATTGGATTGTATCGCCATAAGTTATTAATACAACATCGCGATATGTCCAATAGGGGCCAGTGACAGAGCGTGTTCGTTGTTGTTTGTGTTGTTCGATATATTCGAGAATACGCTGGGTGATAGATTCCGTTGCGTCGTCTCCATAGATCGCTTGAATGCGTTTAGAAATACGTTGGTTAAGGACAGTTTGCTCCACACGACACCTACAAATATTATTAAAGTTGTTTACCGAGTTTAAAGTTGTAAAAGTGCCACCTTCCAGTACCCGTAGTGACAAACCCTTATCGAGAGACGCCGTGAATACGTCCCTGTCGGCTTGGTAGCAGCATCCATGTGGCACACGGGGCAACACTCTCGATAAGGCATTGCCACTACGAGCGCTGGTTATGGAAATAGTTTGAACTCTGATTACGAGTTATTAATTTAACATTATGCCTAGTGTCAGAGCACGGGAAAATACGTGTGCAATAAAGTTGTGCAAACTACAGCATAGGCAGCCTTTTACGCGCTATTTATACTAAAGTAGCGAAAAATGTACCATAAAAAGCAGTTTGATCAAGCAATTGGTCTTTTGATTTTATGACTTTGCTTAGATGAGTGCAAATAATCAATGATCTGCTTGTTAACACGCGCCTCTAGCGTCGATTGAGTGGATTTAGCTGAGTGGACGAGGTAAGTACAAAGATAGTGACACGTGTGAAGGGGCAATACTGATGTTTGGCCTCCTTCCTCTTTAATAGCAAATGCAATAGTCAGCGAATTACATTGAACTCAGCGGGTGTTGATTGACTCCTAATTTATATATTCCTAACCATAGAGAATATGCTTATGCTTTCACCTATGAAACTTGCTTACACCGATTTCGAAGTAGCTTTGTTTGCCTTTCTTGAAACTGAGTCATGGCCTGATACATTATTTTGTATTTTTTCTTATGCGTTTATCATTATGCTTTTCTGTGTGGCTTTCCTGTTTCCTTTGGTGTTTTTTGCTTACCTGTTTTTACTCTCCCTTTTATAGTAATCTATCAATCACTTAGCGATTAAGTGTGGATAATGTTAGCTTAATACCCCAATGGCCTAATACAGCCTCTATCCACTCTTAAAAATAATAATACACCAAAGAGTTATGCGGAATATTCTGGCATTTTTTCTCGGCATACTGAGTGTTTGTTTTGTCCAAGAACTGCCAATATTTGATCTGCGCTTTTTACTTCCAGTTATCATTTCCCTCTGGTTTTTTTTGCCACGATTTCGCTGGCTGATAAGTTTTTTATTTGGCGCAATCTGGTTGTTAATAGCGGCGCAGATGGTGCATTCAGAACGTTTGCCTGAATACCTTGCCGGAGAAGTTCTTCAAGTCACCGGGCAGATTGATTCTTTGCCAAAAATTCAAGACAAGCGCAGTAGTTTTATTTTTGCAATTGATAAAGTCTGGCACAAAGGTCAGTTGCTGGAACATCCAAGCAGAGTGCGCTTGAATTGGTATTCAAGCCGTGAATCTCTCAAAGCGGGTGACAAGTGGTTGCTATACATCAAACTAAAACCTGCACGGGGATTGGCGAATCCAGGTGGTTTCGATTATGAACGTTGGTTATTTGAAAATCGAATTGGTGCCACGGGTTATGTTTTCAACAAAGGTAACCATAAAAAAATTGCTATTGCCCCTTGGTATTCTATTGATTCATGGCGACAAACGTTAAGCGATAAATTGAGTGATGCCTATGGGGAGAGCCCGCATTTGTCGTTGGTTAAGGCATTGTTGATTGGCGATCGCTCCGAGGTCAGTGCTGCTCAATGGGAAGTATTGACGGCAACGGGCACCAATCATTTGCTGGCAATATCTGGTTTACATATTGGTTTAGTAGCGTTGGCGACTTTTTGGATTTTTACGCGCCTATTCAAACGTAGTGGACGACTTTTATTATATCTGCCAGCGTATAAAATGGCGGCGATTATGGCGTTGTTCGCTGCGACACTTTATGCAGCTTTGGCTGGCTTTGCGATTCCGACCCAACGGGCGTTATTAATGCTCTCTGTCGTGTTAGTGTTTATGTTGCTTAATCGCCGTCTTGCGCCGCTACGAATTTTATCAATCGCTGTATTTATCGTACTACTTTATGATGCCCTGGCGATTTTATCGGTCAGTTTTTGGTTATCGTTTTTTGCTGTTGTCGTTATAATTTATAGTATGCAGGGCAGGCTAAAACCCAGTGGGTTGTGGTGGCAGTGGGGTCGACTGCAATGGGCGATTAGTCTGGCAATGATTCCTGTATTGCTTTTTTCTTTTCAAGTATTTTCTGTAGTATCACCCTTGGCCAATGTGATTGCTGTGCCCTGGGTCAGTTTCATCGTTGTACCGCTAATTTTTGTTGCAGTGTTTTTCTGCGCTATTCCGCCACTTTTCAATTTTACATTGGGACTGATTGATTTAAGCCTCGATGCTTTATGGTGGTTATTGGCGTTTTTTGCGAATTTACCGTTGTCACAATATCATGGCACGATTGAACATGATTGGGCTTTTATTGCGGCTATTGTTGGCATTTTATTGTTATTGTCGCCCCGCGGGTTGCCATTGCGTTTGCCCGGTATAATCCTTTTATCGGTAGTATTTTTTAGCAGCAACGATCGTTTGCCAGTAGATGCCTTTAAACTGCATTTATTGGATGTAGGGCAGGGGCTAAGCGCAGTAATTGAAACACAACAATATATTCTGGTGTACGATACCGGGGCAAAGTTTGGTGATTCGTTTGATATGGGCAAAGCTGTGGTTACGCCATTCTTGCGCTCGCTGGGGAAATCAAAAATTGATGTATTACTCATCTCTCATGGCGATAACGATCACATTGGTGGCATGCAGTCATTGCGTAGTAATTTTGTCATAGATACTTTGCTCTCAGGTGCGATGCATAAAACCGCATTTGATAATGCAGCACAATGTTTTAATCAAAGATGGTATTGGGATGGTGTTTTGTTTGAAATCATTCATCCAATGAAGAGCGCAAAATATGCCGGCAATAACAGTTCGTGTGTGTTAAAAGTTTCAAATAATAGGTATTCTGTGCTGTTAACTGGTGATATAGAAGCGGGCGCTGAACGCAACCTGCTTAAATCGCGACCTGATGTGCTGGATGTGGATGTATTGATTGCCCCTCATCATGGCAGCAATACTTCCTCAACCGAAGCGTTTATTTCTGCCACCTCACCTGAGTGGATTTTGTTCCCCGCGGGATATCGAAATCGATTTGGATTTCCTAAACAGAAGGTCGTATCGCGCTATCAGCAACAAGGTAGCCAGTCATTAATGACCGGCAACACCGGCACTATTGAGTTTTATTTTGGTCAACAAGCGGAACTACAATATTCTACCTTTCGTCAACAATCTCAACGTTTTTGGCATAGTGTGAATGAATAGTGTGACTGAATAAATTATAATCAAACAATCTATTTTATATAGGTTTATCAGAAATTTATTGAAAATTGGTTTATTCTATTCAACTTATTGTGTGACTATGTCGACATAATCGTTACTCAAAACCTAAATCAGAGGGCTGTGGAAAATGATTGAACTTATAGAATCGGGCGGTTGGTTAATGCTGCCGATTTTGCTTTGCTCGGTAGTCGCGATGGCGATCATCGCTGAGCGTTTTTGGTCATTAAGACGGCATAAAGTTGCGCCTAAGCATCTTGTCGCGCAAATTTACCACATGCGGAAAAAAAACCAACTGGATGTAGATGCCGTACAGGCATTGAAAGAAAATTCTTCATTGGGCAATATTTTGTCATCTGGCCTGATGAATGTTCACCATTCGCGAGAAATCATGAAGGAAGCCATTGAAGAATCCGGCCGGCACGTGGTGCATGAACTCGAAAAATATTTGAACACCTTGGGTACTATAGCGGCGATCACGCCATTATTAGGTCTCTTAGGTACGGTTATCGGCATGATCAAAGTGTTTACCATGATAACGACCCAAGGTGTCGGCAACCCTAATGTGTTGGCTGGCGGCATTTCGGAAGCCTTGATTACAACGGCAGCCGGATTGAGCGTGGCCATCCCGTCTTTAATTGCCAGTCGGCATTTTCGTCGGCAAATTGATGATATTGTAGTCTACATGGAACAAGAGGCCATCAAACTGGTTGAGGTGATTCATGGTCAGCGTGATGCGTCTGTGATGGAGAACAAAGAATGAATTTCAAGCATCGACGCAATAATGAGCCGGAAGTGAATATCACACCGTTGATCGATATTGTGTTTCTGTTGTTAATCTTTTTTATGGTTTCAACCACGTTTAAGCAAGAATTTGAAGTGGGCATCGATTTGCCACAGGCTTCTTCAAAAAGTGAAATGAGCGAAAAATTGCTGGAAATAGCCATTGACCGTAAGGGGAATTTTTTCGTCAATCGTGAAAAATTGGTCAATACTCAAACAGCAATATTGAAACAAGCGATGAAGCAAGCCGCTAACGGCGATTTGCGCATACCGATAGTTATCAGTGCGGATTCGCAAACACCCCATCAAGCGGTTATCCAGGCGATGGACGCCGCTAGACAGCTGGGTTTTAGCCGCTTGACCTTTGCTACCCAGCAAATTGCAGAGTAGTCTGCATTCCACTTTTACAGCCAATTTTCAATAATCTGTAGCTGCTCATGCATTGAGCAGCTACAGACCGTAAGACTTTCCCCCGCATAACAGGTACAATACCGCCATTTTTTTAAATCTATGGTTCTATGGAAACTCTCAACGGCGTACGCATTTATAAACGGTTATTAGGTTATGTAAAACCTTACTGGAAAGCTTTTATTGTTTCAGTCATTGGTATGGTGATTGTGGCGGCCACTGAAGTGAGCTTCGCCGCTATTATGAAACCCATGCTTGACGGGACCTTTGTTGAAAGAGACAGCTTTTATCTGACCATTATTCCACTGGCATTAATCGGCATTTTCCTCATACGCGGTTTAGGCAGTTTTGCCGTCACCTACTGTATGGCCTGGGTCGGGCGACATGTTATTCAAGACCTGCGCTGTGAAATGTTTGATGCGATGTTATGTTTGCCCACGCGTTATTACGATAGCCAATCTTCTGGCAAGTTGCTGGCGAAAATTCTGTATGACGTGGAACAAGTTGCTGAAGCGTCCAGCCGTGCAATCACGGTATTAATTCAAGATAGCTTAACCCTGATAGGTTTGCTGTCCTGGATGTTTTACCTAAACTGGAAGCTTGCGTTACTCTTTCTCATCATTGGCCCGTTGATGTCTGGTATGGTGGTTTATGTCAATAAGCGCATACGCAAAATTGCACGTCATCTACAAAACTCTATGGGCAGTGTCAGTCAGGTAGCGCAAGAAACTATTGAAGGGCAGAAGGTGGTGAAGATATTTGGCGGCGAGAGTTATGAGAGGCAACGCTTTCTCGATGCGAACAAACAAAATCGTCAGCAACATATGAAACTCATCGCCACCAATGCAACGAGTGTCCCGGTGGTTCAGTTGGTAGCAGCAATTTTATTAGCCATTATTGTTTATCTCTCTACCCAGCCCAGTATGCAAGAAGAAGTCACCGTCGGTACGTTTATGTCATTTATCGCGGCGGTATTATTGCTTTTTCCCCCGTTAAAACGATTAACCACGATTAATGCTGTATTGCAGCGCGGTATAACGGCGGCACATAGCGTATTCAGTTTGTTGGGGGAATCCACTGAGAGTGATAAAGGGGTGATCAAGCTTGAAAAAGTGCGCGGTGATGTCACTTTTCAACAGATTAACTTTAGTTACAATTCTGATATGCCCGTATTGAAAAATATTTCGCTGAGCATCAAGGCTGGTGAAACCGTGGCGTTTGTGGGTCGCTCTGGCAGCGGCAAGACGAGCCTGGTTGGTTTATTGCCACGTTTTTATTTGCCCAGCAGCGGTTCTATCCAGATAGATGGTAACCCTATTAATGACATTGAACTAAAAAGTTTACGCAGTAAAATTGCCTTAGTGAGCCAGGACATTACATTATTCAATGATACTATCGCACATAACATTGCGTACGGTGCGATGGCAGGTGCCAGCGAGGCAGATATCATTAAGGCGGCTAAATCAGCGTTTGCCTATGAGTTTATCGAGCACTTACCAGAGGGTTTGAATACTCTGGTGGGGGAAAAAGGCATGATGCTGTCAGGTGGGCAGCGCCAGCGACTTGCCATTGCGCGGGCAATACTCAAGGATGCACCGATTTTGATTCTCGATGAAGCCACTTCAGCACTGGATTCTGAATCAGAAAAACATATTCAGTTGGCCCTTGATGGTTTAATGAAAAATCGTACCACTCTGGTTATTGCACATCGTCTTTCAACCATTGAAAATGCTGATAAAATTGCAGTGTTGGATGGCGGAAAAATTGTCGAAGTGGGCACTCATGACGAACTGCTCGCCAAAGGCGGAGATTATGCATCCCTGTATACCATGCAATATGGCGCAAATGCATGAGCGACAAAATCTATGCAGTCGCAGTAAATATTAAAGTCGTATGAGCACTGATGAGAGTCCCTGAGTTTTGGTACGACACTACAAAAAAAACGCCTGTAGTTTCGAGGCTGCTGGCCTCAGTATACGGCTCGGTGGTAATAGCGCGTAAACATTTTTATCGGACCATGCCGCATTCAGTGTATCGTGCACCCGTGCCACTCATTGTTGTTGGCAATTTGACGGTTGGTGGCACGGGCAAAACGCCAGTTGTCATCGCACTGTTAGACTATTTGACCAAACATGGCTATCACCCCGGTGTGATTAGTCGGGGTTATGGTGGTCAAGCGGATGCCTACCCGGAATTGGTGGCTGTGCAAAGTGAGCCCGCAAAGGTTGGTGACGAACCGGTGTTGATTGCACGTAAAACAGCGGTGCCAGTGGTGGTTGACCCAAAGCGAAAGCGCGGCATAAAGCATTTGTTACACCAGCAACCGCAAGTTGATATCATTGTTTCTGACGACGGTTTGCAGCATCTTGCTATGGCCAGAGATATTGAAATCCTGATTGTCGATGGTGTTCGCCGTTTTGGTAATGAGTATCTGCTGCCAGCTGGGCCGCTGCGAGAACCACTGACCCATAAAAATCAGGTGGATTTTTGTTTGTGTAACGGTGGTGTAGCGCTTGCAGATGAGTTGCCAATGAGTCTCACACTGAGTGATTGTATTGGTTTATCAGGTTTAATTGGCGGCGAACGGCAAGCATTGAGCCATTTTATCGGTAAACCAGTGCATGCAGTTGCGGGCATTGGCAATCCGCAACGTTTTTTTCAGGCGTTAAGTGAATTAGGTCTTGAGGTCATTCAACATGCCTTTCCTGACCATCATGTGTTCTCGCAAAGTGAGCTACAATTTAATGATGATCTGCCTGTCCTGTTAACGGAAAAAGATGCGGTAAAATGCCAAAAATTTACGTTGGAAAATACTTGGGTGGTGCCTGCTGCGGCAAAACTGCCTGCAGTATTTTATACAGAACTGTTGCTTAAACTTCAAAGGATTAAAAAAGGTTAAATTATGGACAGGAAATTACTGGATATACTCGTTTGTCCTTTGTGTAAAAGCCCATTGGTTTTTAACAAAGAATCGCAAGAACTCATTTGTAAGGCTGATCGACTGGCATTCCCAATCAAGGATGATATTCCTGTAATGTTGGAAGAAGAAGCGCGTCAATTACCACCGGAAGAGGAAGTTGAAGGTTGAGGGCTGACGGTTGAGTTTTTTTATTGTTATCCCGGCACGGCATGCTTCAACCCGTTTGCCAGGTAAACCTCTGCTGAAAATCGCTGAAAAAAGTTTGCTGCAGCATGTCTATGAATGTGCGCAGCAAAGTGACGCGAAAAAAATTATAATTGCGACTGATGATGCGCGAATTGAAGCTGAGGGGCTGTCATTTGCAGCGACTGTGTGCATGACATCGGCTGAGCATGTCACCGGCACTGATCGATTACATGAAGTGGTCGACAAATTGAATATGAGTGACGACGATATCGTGGTGAATTTACAAGGTGACGAACCACTAATGCCAGCGGAAGTGATTAATCAGGTGGCGCTTAACCTGGCGATGAATCCAGCGGCAAGTGCAGCGACGGTTTGTACCCGAATTTCTCAGGCGGATGATTTGTTTGATCCTAATGTGGTAAAGGTGGTTACCGACCATCAAGGGTATGCACTTTATTTTAGTCGCGCTAGCATTCCCTGGGACAGGGCGCATTTTGCGGAGCATCAAACTCTGCCGAAAGAAGCGGAACATTATCGCCATATCGGCTTATATGCTTATCGCGCTGGTTTCCTGCGGCGGTTTGTTAACTGGCCCGTTTGTCACCATGAAAAAGTGGAATCTTTGGAGCAACTAAGGATTTTATGGCATGGTGAGAAAATTCATGTTGATCAGGCGAAGCAAATTCCCGGCCCTGGCAT
>CALZHW010000046.1:0-12005 GCA_945787125.1 uncultured Ectothiorhodospiraceae bacterium | reverse complement strand
TAAGGTTTGGAATTGTTAATTCCGTCACAAAAATCGCTATGTATTTCCGCGATTGGTGACCGGGTTCTCGAAACGTTGACTTCCATAATTACCCTATTAAGTTAATATTTAACCAATGACTAATTAAATTGAATGGCAAACTATGAGAATTATATTAACTTGTGCTCTTTGTCTGTTTTGCGGTTGCCTGCTGGCAGAAGAGTCTGAATTTGTGAAGAACCGTAATATTCTTGCTGATTATACCGCAGAGTGGGGAAGTATGCGCGCTGCGCATGCAAATTGTGTATCTCATTTGGATGTTGACTGTGAATCAACAAGCAAAATAGATTTGTATTATTTTGCAACTGCTTTGGCGCACATCAGTGCAAAAAAAGTTTTACCCATTAAATACAGGCGTTATTTGGAAAGCACCGATATGAGTTTTAAGGCTGAAATTAATGACGAATACAAAGGCATTGCGCTAAGAGTTCGATTTTAGTTTGCCTTGTCATCGTCTTTGCTTTTGCTGGTTGAAAAAACGGGAAGTTTTATAGTAAAGATTGTACCCTTGCTTGAACTGGAAACCACCAGGCTTCCTGCATGAAGTTCAACGATTCGTTTGGCAATAGCCAAGCCTAACCCCCCTGACGTTGAACAATTATTGTTGTTTTTTCCTTGGTAAAAACGGTGGAAGATTTTTTGTATGTCTTCTTCATCCATACCGACGCCTGTATCAGTGACTGTTATTACAATAGATTCCTCGTTTTTTTCTATATTGATATTGATTTCGCCCTTGGCTGGCGTGAATTTTATAGCATTGCTGATGAGATTCTCGATGACTCTGGCAATTAATCCAATTTCAGCATCACAGAAAACTGAACTGTCAGTAAGATTCAGGTTTAGCGCTATGCCATGTTCCGTTGCCTGGAGTTGAAATTTTTGCACGACATCGTGTACAAGTTCAGTCAGGTTAAAATGCTCTTTCATTACTTCGGTTTCAGTGGCATCAAGTTTTGCCAGCTCGAACAGCTCAGCAATCAATAAATTTAATTGGTCGCTGCTTTTCAATGCCTGTTTAATGTAGTGTTTTTTCTCTTCGTTGTTCAATTGCTCAGACTTTAGATCTAGTGTTTCCAGATAACCATGCAGTATGGCTATTGGTGTACGCAAATCATGCGAAACATTGGCGACTAACTCTCGCCGTAAGCTATCTTGTTTTTTTAGCTCGCCCATTTGTGCAATGATTCGGTTGCCCATTAAGGCAAAGGTGTTTTCCAGTTTATTAATCTCATCGCCATTGATGTGATTGGCAATTTTATCATTTAGTTGAGAAAAATCACTTTGATGAAAATTATCGATGTTAGTGGATAATTTATTGAGTCGATAGGTCAATTTTCGAAAAAGTAGCAAGCCGATAACTAATCCGATAAACAGGCTGCCAAGTAATGCTAAGCCGCTTTGTTTCCAGAGTATGCTTTCTTTGATGAATCGTTCTGTATTGTCATATTGCTCACCTTGCAGAACCACATAGAGATAACCTTCAAGATTATTTGCACTGGGAACCTGGGTGACAGAGAATATTTTTTGTCGCTCATGACTGCGGGGGTCGTCCCCTAGTAGCGGAAACTTTTCACCGTTTAAAAAATCAAAGATTGGTTGCAGTGAGACAGAGCGCCTTTTTACCTTTCCTGGCTCAGCTGAGTAAGAGAGTATTTTACCTTGTGTGTCGAGCAGATAAATTTCGATACTGGGGTTTATAACCATGTATTCCATGAATGTGGAGCTTAGGGCTTTTTGATTGATTTTTCCCTGCTCAACTAGATTCTTATCCCGGACGAGATTTTCAGCCAAATTTAGGTTTAATTTTTGTTCTGTTTTTTGTAAATAGTAACTGGCAGAGGACAAACTAACGAGCGTGTAAAATACTCCAATGCTCACCAATAAGGTAAAAAGTGCAACAGATAGTTTGGCATAAAGTGTATTAAACATAACAGTGCTCTTTAATGTTGACCATTGTTTGCTGCATAGTTTTAAACCTCATTGCTATATTTGTAACCTACACCCCAAACAGTCAATATATATTTTGGATTCGCGGGATCTTTTTCGATTTTTGAACGCAATCGGTTTATATGTGAGTTGACAGTGTGTTCATAACCTTCATAGCTATAACCCCATACTTGATTGAGCAGTTCAATGCGACTATATACGCGTCCCGGATGACTGGCAAAATGTAATAGTAGGTCAAATTCTTTCGCAGTGAGTTCCAAATGTTTGCCATCAAGCGTGGCGATATGCTTTTCCGTATCTATACTGAGGCCACCAATACTAAATTGTGTGCGGGAAGAGGGCAGCGCCATGGCATCAAGACGGCGGAATTGCGCTTTTACCCGCGCTAACAATTCAGGAATACTAAATGGTTTAGTAATATAGTCATCGGCACCAATTTCTAATCCAAGCACACGATCAAGTTCTGATGATTTAGAAGTAAGCATGATAATCGGCGTCAGTTTGTTTTTCCCACGGATACGTTTGCATACATCCAGGCCATCCATAACGGGCAACATGATATCTAGGATTACCAACTCATAGTCGCCACCATCAAATTTCTCAATGCCGGTTAAACCGTCTGTGGCAATGTCAGCTTGGCACTGAATATCCTTCAAGTGTAGCTGAATAAGATTTGAGATTTCCGGGTTATCTTCAATGATTAAAATTTTATGATTCATTGTGTGCCTGTGAAAATTAAGTAACGGCTGCCAGTGGGTTATCGATTGCCAAACTGGCCAATAGACAGTGATAACTCAAGTTTCGGAGTTTAAACTATTTCCCGCAATCAGCGCTCGTAGTGGCAAGGCCTTATCTTATAGAGAGTAGAGAGTGTTGGCAGCATGGATGCTGCTGTCAAGCCTACACGGACGTATTCACGGCGTCTCTCGGTAAGGTTTTGCCGCTACGGGTGCTGGAAGGTGGCTCTATTGCAACTTTGAACTCCGAAACTTGAGTAATAACAATGGTAAGCTATCATTATTCCAGAATTCTGCCAGCCGTTACATTCTATTCTTAGTCGATACGCGTAATAACGATTTTTGCGCCAGGATTATCAAAGCGATAAGTACCATTGAGCGCAGAGCCGGTTACTCCATCCTCTATGCCGACAATACCCGTGTGTATGGCAATGAAGTCGCGATCATTACGTGCGGCGTTAAAGCCTTCACCGGATTGACCCGGCAGGTCAGTGGCAGCCTCGTTGTTTGCCTCGGTTCCCGCATCATACACCTTGGCATGCAATGTCATTGACTCATCTTGCATTAAAGCCTTTAAATCAACACTATTGAGTGCAATAAAACCGTCATTGGTATTTACCAGCATTGCGAGCAAACTTAGGTGTAGATTGTCATCCTCTGCAGTTATCATTAAGGTTTCATTGCTGCCTGGGAGTAAGATCCCATTACCTGATACCGCACTTTTTAACGTCGTATCGTTAATTATGCCACTATTGTCGCCAGATTCCGCTAGCGTTTCAACCGCCAGACTGGCGCTAGTACCTACTTCAAATAGATGCATCGAATTGTTGTGTAAAACACTAGTGATCGGCGAGAATGCTTGGTTATTGGTCAAATTTGTGACGTTAATGCTGAACATGCGAGGTGATTTATCATCGTCGTCATTGTCATCACTGCAACCTTGAATGAATGCCGTGCTTAGCAGTAAACACAGCGCTGTTATTTTTGTTCGGGTTAAAAAATCCGATTTTTTCATGCTGTCCTCCTTAGTTTACAGTAATGACAAGCTGCGCTACCGGATTTAACCAGCGATGTACAGTGTTGGTTAAATCACTTTCCCCGGCGGTCAAGTCACTATCACCAATATTGCCGCGATGAATGTGTATCATGCTGTTTTCTGCCGTGTTAGTAATGCCAGTGCCGTTAGTTCCAGCATTAGCACCAGGGTCAGCAGGGATACCGAGCGTACCGGGTGCACCACCGCCGTTGATAACTTCGTTATTGGCTTCTGTGCCGGCATCATAGGCATTGAGGTAGTAGGTATAGGTGCCTGCCGCTGTGGGTATTTCAATAGAGTCGGCGCCGACAAAACCATCGTTTGTCGGTAACAACATTGCTGCAAGTGACAAGTGATTATTGTTAGCACCTGTCATAAGATCAAAGCTGGTGCTGGCGCCGGGTGCAAGCAATCCTGCTGCTGGGTTTTCTATTGCATCACTTGCGGCGGACATGACTTCGCTGGCTAGCCCTGAAATATCACCGCCTTCGGCCATGGCCTGCAGGTTAGCTGACGCAGCACTGCCTTCAACAAATAAATGGGTGTTTTGCTCGTGTGCAGCAACCAGCAACGGGGTAAAATATATGGCATTAGTCAAATTTGTGAGCTTAATTGATAAATCCTGAGCGATAACAGGTGTTGCGCTCAGTACGCTGCAGGCAATTAATGAAGAAAAAAGTTTTTTCATGTGAATCTCCGTGATGGTGAATGGTCTTCGTTATGTGACCTGACTATTTCACAACAAAGTGTTCACGAGCTTATGGCGGAATTATCACAAATTGTTAACATCGCTTGATAAAAACCCCATTGTTTGTGAAAATCAGCGTTTTTCGAAGTGACAACTATGCAACACATACAATTGCTCGCTGCTGAGCAAGCGCAAGATGATTCTGCAGAGCAGTGCTGGCCGATACGCCGTAGAGATTTTTATTCCGGTATGATATCCGTTCAACAATCTGTGTCACCCATAGACTTTACTGCAGCCACTGAAAAATGGCGGCTCAATCAGCCGATATTGCTAGCAACACTGCTTAAAGATAAGCTGGTGGATTTTCAGTCGTTTATTGTGCAAAGCAAGTCACTTTATGAAACTGTGGTAGCGGGTGAGGATATTGACGATGTGCTTGATTCTGAGGTCTATGAGCGAAATTTGTTGCCGACGTTTGAATTGTTGTGCAGTCGCTTTGATGCGGGTGATGAGCAAGAAATTGTCTCGGTGGATTTCGATACACACATTGACAATGAATTGATTGAAGATTTATGGATGAGAGTTTCCTGGCTGTCTTTTGAAGAAAGCGATGCATCACTGCGTTTTCGGTTTTCTTTTGGCATGGAAGGTTTTGAAGACGTTTCTCAGGATTTACAAAAACAACAACTGGCTGCCAAATTGGAAGAAAGCGTATTTCCAGAGTCTGCCATTGTCTCTCAATCAACTTTATTGAGTGAAACCCTGACGCAAATTGCAGGTATTCAACACTTTCAGTTTCTGGAGCGCATTGTTTATTTTAATGCGCCAAATGGCGGCGCACAGTTTCATCACGATGCGGAAAAAGGCCATGTCGGGGTGGTGTATGCGCAGTTAAGTGGTAAAACATTTTGGTTGACGTTAGCAAAACAAGATCTTATTCAAGAGATTATTGTGTTTGTCAGTCACCCTGAGCAGAGTGATGTTTTGCAAAGTCTGCTGGGAAATGAGAACTCAGCAAACCCTGATAAAATAGCAAACGTGTTACAGGCAGAATTCATCGGCCAAGCATTGAATGATTTATTCCACCCGACGTTAGTCGAGTTACTTAACAATAACAAGGCATTTTTTGAATGCCTGGTGGCAAACGGGCATGGTTATTTTCTTGAACCCGGTGATGTTATTTTATTGCCGCAGGCGTCTATGAGTCACTGCGCCTGGCACTCGGTTTTTTGCGTGGGTAATGAGGTCGGTGAAGCGTTATCATTTGCTATAAAAACGTTTGATTAATTACCATGTCAAGTCATCGGGTATGGGGTGTTCTTCATAAGCCTCGTTTTTTGTCACATCAATTTCGCTAGATGAATTAACGAATAGACTCAAGTTAGGGTGAAGTGATTGGAGCAATTCAACGATGCTCACTGGGATCAAATAACTGCGGTCATTCCAGTTAACAATCGCGAGTTCACTGCTGCTCAATTGCTTCAATTGTGCTTCGGTGACATAGCAGCGCTTAATTTGTGCGCAGATAACATAATTGTACGGAATTTCAGCTTCTTTGTTGTTAAGTTTGTTTTCTTTTAACAATTGTTTTATTTGAAGCTTAATGGGTTTGTCGAGCTGGTTATCAGCAATAGGTTTGCTAACCACCGGAGCAGGTGCTTTTTTTCGTGTTTCCGGAGGGCGCGGCTTGTTGCCGGGTTTATTTCCAGGCTGATTGCCGGGCTTAGGACGGTTATTGGTTTTTTTAGCAGGTTTGCTTTTGGTAAACCCAGCTTTTAGTAGTTGATCTTGTAATGATTCGCGCATATTAATTCTTGAAAGGTACTTTGATTTAGAGATAAAACTATTTATGCTGCAATTTAACAAAAAACTCGAGTAAAAAGAACCTTATTTCCATAAAGAGTTCGTATAACCGGGTATAACCCGGATAATTCATGAATTACACGATTTTTCGCTCGACTGTACGCACGGGTACGGCGCTCAATCAGATAACTTTCTGTATAATCAAATCTCTATGCGATAATCTCGTGAATTCATGAAATATCCGAGTTAATTAAATTCTGCAGTCGATCGATTTTAAAACAAACACTCGAATTCAGCAGGTTTTACAGGGCAATCCTCTGGGTTTGAGCGCTTGAAAACTAACGGGTTATTTTAATTTGATGAAAATTCTTGATTTTTCCTGCTAATTTGGAAAGATAAACAAAGGGAGTAACGATGAATTGGTGGGGTAAATTACTTGGCGGCTCATTCGGTTATATGCTTGGCGGTCCTCTGGGTGCACTATTAGGCGCGGCACTGGGGCATCAACTGGATCGTGGTATAAAATCGAGCGCGATAGATTTTGACAGCAATCATCCCGGTGATACTGAACGGGTGCAAACGGTTTTTTTTACCACGACTTTTTTGGTCATGGGTCATTTGGCCAAAGCCGACGGGCGGGTGACGGAGAGTGAAATTGCTGCGGCAAAGCATATAATGCAGCAGATGCAACTCACTGCCGAGCAAAGACAAACGGCGATAGCACTTTTTAACCAGGGTAAAGACGCAGATTTCGATTTGGAGTCAGTGATCATTCAATTCAAAAATGAATGTGGACGGCGGCGGAATTTGAGCCAAATGTTTATCGAAATACTGCTTGCCACCGCCATGGCTGATGGTCATTTAGACGCCTTAGAAAAACAGCTTCTCGTAAAAATCGCTAAAATATTGGGCTTTTCCCGCTTAACGCTGGAACGCTTGATTATGATGGTGCAAGCACAGCAGCAAAATCAGAATGCCAATCGAGCGCCTGGGCAAAATAGATACAACAAAATTGAAGATGCTTTTAAAATGCTGGGTCTAGAAGAGAAGGCCAACAACAGCGAAGTTAAAAAAGCCTATCGAACATTGATCAATCAACATCATCCGGACAAGTTAGTTTCCCGTGGCTTGCCGGAAGAAATGCTAAAAATTGCGACGGAAAAAACGCAAGACATAAAAGCAGCCTACGAGCAAATTAAAAAACATCGTGGCTTTAAATAGGAGTACCAGCTTGAATAACACTGACCATGCAGCATTTAAAAAATTGGATGATAATCATATTGCAACATTGAATTTAAATGTTGAAACCTATCAACATCAAACAACCGGCGCGTTGCACTACCACTTGAATAGCGATAACCCAGAAAATGTTTTTCTGGTTGGTTTGCGCACGGTTCCCACTGATTCAGCAGGTTCTGCACATATTCTAGAGCATACTGTACTCTGCGGTAGTAAAAATTATCCGGTACGTGATCCGTTTTTCATGATGATACGTCGTTCACTCAATACGTTTATGAACGCGTTTACCAGCAGTGACTGGACAGCTTACCCCTTTGCGAGTTTGAATAAAGCTGACTTCAATAATTTGCTGGATGTCTATCTGGACGCAGTATTTTTTCCGACGATTCACCCATTGGATTTTGCCCAAGAAGGTCATCGGCTGGAGTTTGAAGAAGCAAAAAATGCGGCATCATCATTGATGTACAAAGGTGTGGTCTACAATGAAATGAAAGGTGCGATGAGTTCACCAACGAGTTTTGTATGGCAGAAATTCACCTCGCACATTTATCCCGATACAACCTATCATTATAATAGCGGCGGAGATCCGGCAGTGATTCCATCGCTGACTTATGAGCAACTGCAAAAATTCTACGCAACCCATTATCACCCCAGCAATGCAGTATTTTTTACCTTTGGTAATATTCCTGCCGCAGAGCATCAAGCAAAAATTCATACGCAAGCATTGCAGCACTTTGATAAGAGCCCGGATACAGTGGTGATCAAACGTGCAACACGATTCATCGAGCCAAAAGCGATTGTTGATTTTTTTCCAGCAGATGCCAATGAAGACAAACAACATGTTTTGCTCGGCTGGTTACTCGGTGAGAGCAGTGATTTATACCAGCAATTGACAGCGGTATTGCTGTCCAGCGCATTATTAGATAATAGTGCATCGCCGCTGCGTTTTGTGTTGGAAAATACCAAACTAGGACGCGCTCCTTCGCCGCTTTGTGGACTGGAAGAATCCAATAAAGAAATGGTGTTTGTTTGCGGCCTGGAAGGTGCTGAAGCGGATAAAGAAGACGATATTCAACGTTTGATTATTGATGTGATGCAAGACGTTGCCGAAAATGGCATTGAGCAATCAAGATTAGAAGCTGTATTACATCAAATTGAATTGTCGCAGAAAGAAATTACCGGTGGTGGCTACCCTTATGGTATGCAAATAATTCTGGAAATGCTGCCACAAGCGGTGCATGACGGTGACCCAGTCGCTGCGATTAATTTAGATGATGTATTGAAGCAATTGAATGAATCCATAAAAAATCCGCAATTTATTAAAGACCTGGTTAATAATCTTTTGCTGAATAATCCACATCGTTTGCACATGAGTTTAAAACCAGACAAAGACCTGGAGGCTAAGCAGCAGCAAGCCGAAAAAAGCCGTCTGGAACAATTACAATTAGCCATGACCGACGCAGACAAGCAAGCCGTCATAGAACAAACAATTGCCTTAAAGCAACGCCAGGAACAAATCGATGATGAAAGCGTATTGCCTAAAGTAGGATTGGCCGACGTGCCCGCAGAAATGTTTATTGCAACCGGTGAGAACGTTTCAATTGCTGGTTTAAAGGGTAAGCGGTACATCGAAGGAACGAATACCATTGTCTATGAACAGATAGTCATGCCCATTCCAGCACTTGAGCCAGAAGAGCTAGCATTACTGCCACTTTATACCCATTGTTTGTGCGAGTTAGGGGTCACGGATAAAAGTTATCTGGAAATGCAGACCTTGATGGACAGTCACACGGGCGGGATAAACTGTTCTACCTCCATGCGCTGTGATGTGCTTGATGAGAATAAAAGTCAAAGTTTTTTGGTGTTCTCCGGTAAGTCGTTGGCGCGTAAACAACACCACTTAATAGAACTAATACTGGAGTTTTTACTCAATGCCCGGTTTGATGAGCTTGAACGGATCAAAGACTTAGTTGCTCAGTGGCGGGTGCGTAAAGAAAATAGTATTACAGCGCACGGGCATATTTTAGCATTAATGGCCGCATCACGAGGCATGAGTCCGCTTGCAGCCTATGCGCATCAAACCCGAGGTTTGCTCGGCATCACCCAAGTCAAACAATGGGATGATTCGTTTAACGACAATAGCGAGCTAACACTGATAGCCGAGCGATTAGCGGCGTTACACCGCAAACTACAAGCCACTGAAAAGCAATTTTTGCTGGTGGGTGATGAAGCCAGCATGGCAACATTACTTTCAACGCGTCAGAATTACTACTCCCCATTAGCAGAAGCGAGTAATCAGTCAAGTCTGGTATTACCCATATTGTCGATTGCGAGTGACGAATGCTGGACGACGAATACTCAGGTAAATTTTTGTGCAAAATCGTATAAAGCCGTTGCGCCATATCATAAAGATGGTGCTGCTTTTATGGTATTGGGCGAGTTTTTAAGAAATGGATTTTTACATCGCGTAATCCGAGAGCAGGGTGGGGCATACGGTGGTGGTGCAAGTTATGACTCTGACGCTGGTGCCTTTCGTTTTTATTCTTATCGGGACCCGCGAATGGCCGAGACTTTCGCCGATTTTGATCAATCAATTGATTGGCTGTTAACCAATCAACATGGTGATGAAAAGCTGGAAGAGGCCATATTGGGCGTCATTGGCGGTATAGACAAGCCATCTTCACCGGCGGGCGAGGCAAATTCAGCATTTTATAACGAGCTTTTTGGCCGCACCGCCGAAAAACGCCAGAAATTAAGGCGGCAAATATTACAAACTAGCATTAGTGATCTCAAGTTTGTTGCCGATAAATATCTGAAGCCCGAGGCAGCAACGAGTGCTGTTTTGACTAGCCCTGGTAACTGGGAAAAACAAGGGATGGAGGGAATGACGATAAAGGCGTTATAAAAGATCCATTTAGCAGGTGCGATGGAACTCGAACTAGAATATAATGTCTTAGTATTACTTGGGGGCGATCTTGGTTTCGACGGAGGTCACAAAACCTGAGGTGCATGTCGAGAGTCGCAGATATCTCGTAAAAATGCCTGTAAAAAATGTATTCGCAAACGACGAAAACTACTCTCTAGCTGCTTAAGGCAGCTGGACTCTTGGCAGCCATTTGCTTATGGGTACTGAGTTTACTTAGGTAGACACCCAAGAGTCACCTTACATAAGATCGCATGACCGGTAGTCTGGCCCGGGATTGTTAAAACCTTACAGACTCGCAATTTGTCTTCCCTGCCTGATGGGTAGCACGTTGTTAAACTAATAGTCAGGATAAGCATGTAGAGCCGATGGCGGAGGACTTGCGGACGCGGGTTCGATCCCCGCCGCCTCCACCAAATTTAGATTAAAGAACCGCCTTAGGGCGGTTTTTTTGTGCCTGTGATTTGGGGTTGATTATTATTCCTTCAGCTACTTGTTTTTCTGGGAAGTTACTAATTCTTGCAACATAGAGTTAAACAAGACAGTATTTCTATTATTCTGAAAGTGGGCAATTGTTTCAAAGTCGTGCAAAATGTGCTTTTGTGGACTCTGCGTCACTTTGCGGGCAACTGATTGTAAGGCAGTTAAAAAAGGAAAAAATTGATTGGTTAAAAGAAACTTATTTGGCTAAGTAAATGCCTAACAACAGCGTAAACACAGACCAATTAAAGCGTCGTTTAAGTGTGCCAAGAAGAACAACGAAGTTGTTGTTCGTAACTATATAAATGATGAGGGACGGCCCCTCGTCATCGCCTGTAAGGAGGAGATGACAAACCACCCACTGCTGCTGAGGTAAAGAGCCTTGGTAGTGAGCGAGCTGGGAAAAGGCGTGGCCAAATGGATCACGTCAGGTGCGTATTAGAGAGATGAATACAAGTGAACCTTTTGATGAGGTGTCGAAACGCTGAACGATGTTTGTCAAAACCTGAGTGCTTAAACGATTCAGGGATTAGTCTGGAAGTTACCTTATTCTGTCCAGGCGGCAACCGGCATATAGAAGGCATGAATCTAATACAGGCATTTATATGGAACTTGGGAACCTGTCGTTCCGATGCTAAGAGAGAATCACAAGCGGAAGTCCCGCGGAGTGAGAGAGTATCAATGCGGAGCACAGGGGCGGAGTCACTCGTAGTAGCCGTGAAGGTGCTGTAATGGTACTGAAGCCAAGGTGTGACACTGTCCAGTTTGAGCTGAAACAATCAACCAGAGATGGGAGGAGTTGTTCGGTTCCAACAAAACCGTTTGACATAAGCAAGCCCGAAGTTTTCGAAGCGTATAAGCGGGTCAAAGCGAATAAAGGCGGCGAGGGGTGTGACGGACAAAGTCTGAAAGACTTTGAAGTGCATCTCAAGGCCAATCTTTATAAGATTTGGAATCGTTTATCATCAGGCAGCTATATGCCGCCACCCGTATTTGAGTGTGCGCACAATAATCGATGTGGTCACTTGCACGTTATTTGATGGTCCTTTTCGCGCTGATTTTTGTGTAAAAAGAGAACCAGCAGTTTCGTCACTGGTTCTCGTGTATTCGCAT
>CALZHW010000045.1:2365-25061 GCA_945787125.1 uncultured Ectothiorhodospiraceae bacterium | reverse complement strand
TTACTATAATTAAAATCGACTAACGTCGCCGAAGCCGTGCTAGACACAAACAAAAAACTAAGCAACCCACAGGAAAATATTTTTTTCATTACGCCCTCTCCAATTTATTATTTTTATTCAAACAAACGTTTTTTGCGAATAACATGCTAAAGACAATCACTAGCTCACTTATCAGCATTGTCCTTGGAGATTATTTATGCAACCTTTTTTGTCACAATATATTTTGTGAATTTTGAATGAATTTAGATCGCGCAACTAAACCCATAAAGCAAAAAAATTCCTTTAAATCAATGATTTACAATGGAAGAGTCACCATAGATGTTAATTAAAAAATAACTGTCCAAATGAGGTTGACACGTTCCAGTTTTAAAGAATCGATAAATATAGGTCGCCCAGTGCGCCAAGTGAAGCTGGCGACAAATAGACGTTCTATAAGCGTTGGCAGTTATGAAGTATGTTGATTTAAGCTCGATATGTGTTGGTAATAACCGCACCCTAGATGGTTCTAGTTATATGTCAATTCAGGGCGGATATTATTCGATAGCGTATCGAGTAATTTAAAGGGTGTTACACAAAGATGGAAGAAAGATTTGGAGGTGTATTTATTTCACTGCGAATCAACCGACCCTATAGCAGACTTTTTATTGTCCAAACGAATAACCTTCATAACCCGCCAAGCATGACTCATACCCCAAAAATACAGGGCAAACAAAAACAGCATCCCTATGAACATTAGTTGTTCAGGCAAATTGGCATTTAAAGTAATCAAGCCTATTATCGAAAGAAAAGCAGCGGCAGCAATCATCACCCAAACACTCTGTTTAACTGAATAACCAGCAACCAGCAGTATATGATGGAAATGTTCTCTATCAGGCGCAAACGGTGATCGGCCTTTCATGATACGTCGTATCATAATGCAAACCGTATCAAGTATGGGTAGTGCGAATACCCACAGGGCGGTAACCGGTGTGATAATTCTGTCATCACCTTGAGCGGATCGAATAAAGACCCATGCGAGTAGCAGGCCGAGGAACATACTGCCGCCGTTTCCCATAAATATTCTTGCTTGCGAAATAAAACGTGATCGCATGTTGAAGAGTAAAAATGCGGCCATCACAGCGACAACAATGGGTAAGAAGTTAATCATGAATGAGGCATTGGCAGAAATAGCGGCTATTAGTAATGCGGCTATGCTGACAAAAGCTAATCCGCCGGCTAGTCCATCCAGGCCGTCAGACATGTTAGTGGCGTTGATGACGCCAACAATAGCGACCAGTGTGAATATTGTAGAAAACCAATGAAGTTCGACATTGCCGTCACCAAATAAATTGCCTAAGTCGAGTAACTTGGCGCCATCGACGAATATAATGATTAATGCCGCAAGCACTTGTGCAAGAAATCGAGCTGATGGGCGAAGATCGATGTAATCGTCTATTGTGCCTATGACAAGCAGAAGCCCGCCTGCAATGAGCAAACCTTTAAAGTCTCCAATATTATCTCCCGTGACGAGTATTCCGACCAGTAGACCAAAATACATGGCGATGCCGCCGATCAGTGGGATATTGCCGTCGTGTTTTTTTCTGCCACCAGGGCTGTCGAGAAGTTTAATTTTGTGGGCGACGGGCGTTAACGTCCAAATGAGTAAGCAAGTTAATAGAAATGAAATGAGAGCACTGACTAATAACATATCATCACCTGCTGTTTTTCTGTAAGTGGTCTGTTTTTAAGGAAGAAATGCGAGGATATTTCATGCGGGTAGAGTACATTAATATTAATGCGATTTCCACGAGCAAGCATAATTACCCGATGCTCAGATTGATGTGTGAGCGATTTATGGAACGATAGTAAATTATTGTTGCATAAAGCCTCAAATAAAACTGATGTCTTCTCTCTACAATTTGCTGGTATTTCCATATATTTTTCGATCCCAGTTGTATTTGCGCGATTTCTATTTTAGTTGTTGGTTATTTTTTTGTATCTAGTTGCGCATTTTACTTATATTTGCTTTAAATATTTTCAACCAATTTTCATCTGCAGTGATTGCTTGTTCATTATTTTTTTCAAAACGGAATCATTAATTTTTAAATTTAAAACGGCTGTCGTTAATGCCAATCATGGCGAGTATCTAAAAGACTCCCGGCTAGATCTCCTGCACTGATCGCAGAATAGTTGTGCCAGTAAGCGCAGACAAAATAATCAGTCAGTCATGCTCTGATATATTTTCATTATCTTCAAGTTAGTAAAGCACATATTACGCCATTGATTGCGTGTTTCATTAACACACATATATTACACTATATTTATAGGTATATTTAAGTGTTTTGCTTTATAGTTTAGGATTATTTTTTGATATTTCAATATAATAGAGCGACTTTTCAATTTATTGTCGTAACATGACAATAAATTGTCGTCAAACCCTGACAGTTGGGCAGCGTAAACGTTTAAAAAAATCAGCGATGGTTTGGTGGTTTTAATGAGAGACTTACAAAATTCGTCGTTGTGAGTTGGTAGAGCAGTAATGAATTAAAAATTTGAAGAAATGAAGACGTCTAATTTATGCAACGATGTAAACAGCTGAAGTTTTTAAAGGTGTGGTTGGGGATTGGGTTTATTGGTATGGCGATGGTTGTTTATCTGTCAACCACGTCGAGTCCACCGGATACGTCTGGCATTCAGTTCGGTGACAAAATTTTTCATATGTTGGGATATTTTTGTTTGTTTTATTGGTTTGGGCAAATCTATCGTAAAGATTATTATTGGCAGCCTGCTAACGGATTAATTGTTATGGGCATTGCGCTGGAGTTTGTGCAATATAATTTGGGCTATCGGCACTTGGAGTTTGCCGATATGCTGGCGAATACATCAGGTGTATTTCTGGGGTGGTTTGTTGCTCGTTTTGTGTATGCAGATTGGCTGGAAATGATAGAGAAGAAAATTCGGAGATAATAATGCCACACTACAAAACCCTTGAGGCTTATGTCGGCAATACCCCATTGGTAAAACTGCAGCGGATTAATCCTAACGGCAGCAATACGTTGCTGGCCAAGCTTGAGGGTAATAATCCTGCAGGTTCAGTGAAGGACCGGCCGGCAATGAGCATGATACAGCGCGCAGAATTGCGGGGCGATATTCAGCCCGGCGACACGCTTATTGAAGCGACAAGTGGTAATACTGGTATTGCGCTGGCAATGGCAGCGGCGATTAAAGGTTACCGGATGCTGTTGATCATGCCGGAGAATATGAGCGCGGAAAGACGTGGCACTATGAAGGCGTTCGGCGCAGATATTCTTTTAGTAAGTCGTGAGCAAGGTATGGAAGGCGCGCGTGATCTGGCTAAAGCGATGGAAGTGGAGGGGAGGGGGATCGTGTTGGATCAGTTCGGCAATATGGATAATCCGCAAGCACATTACGAAGGCACGGGCCCTGAAATTTGGCGTGATACCGAGGGCACAGTGACACATTTTGTCAGTGCGATGGGAACAACCGGCACGATAATGGGAGTCTCGCGTTATTTAAAAGAGCAGAATCCTGATGTGCAAATCGTGGGTGTGCAGCCCCAGAAAGGCGCCAGTATCCCCGGTATTCGCCGTTGGCCAAAAGAATATTTACCGAAAATTTTTGAAGCAACTCGCGTGGATCAAACAATTGACGTGAGTCAGGAAGATGCTGAAAATACTACGCGATTGTTATCGGCAAAAGAGGGGATCTTTTGCGGAATTTCTTCCGGGGGTTCTATTGCTGCGGCTTTGATGTTGTCGGCACAAGTGGAGAATGCAACAATTGTTGCGATTATTTGTGATCGTGGGGATCGGTATTTGTCAACGGGTGTTTTTCCGGCGTAGGGCTGAATGGTTTTCGCCTTAAGCGATGAGCGATCACCTGAGTGATGTGGTGAAGACTCATGCATCGTTCGTCGGTGTACCGTCTGCATTCCTACGCTGGAGCGTTGGAACGAGGGAGAAGTTAGCAAACCATGGCTAGCAAACCAAAGCTACCGCACTATATTATCGCACCATAGCGATTAAAAAGATCACAAATAGTACAACTCCCGCTATTGGAATCAAGACACCTTTCCAGTCTTTGTTTTCTGCTTCCGCGCTGGCTTGCATCATGGCTTTTGCTCGGGGTAGTAAGTAAATGATCATTGCGCCTAAGGCGATGGCTGAAATAATTTTCATCCAATCCAAGCCGCCTGAGTCCATCATTTCCATGCCTTCCATTTGAGGCTCCTTTTTGTAGTGTTTAATAATTATTAATTTACTTTTGTTGGGCACGCTAAGCTAAGCTTTGTCCAACGAGATTTGTGATTTCGTATGCTTGGCCTAAGCCACTCTTGCGCATCCATGCGCCCGCGGCATACAGGCCATCCATGGCCCCGTCGTTCTCGCACATCCATGTGCTTCACGACATAGGCCATCCCTGGCCTAAGCAGCTCCTGCGCATCCTAGCGCCCACTGCATATAGACCATCCTTGGTCAAAAAAAAAGCCCCGGTTTTCGGGGCTTTTTTATGTTTGTCGCGCGGTATTAATCGTCGTTGTTGAATACACCTAGAATATGCAACAAGCTTACGAAGATGTTGTAAATGCTCAAGTATAAACCAGCGGTTGCCATGATGTAGTTTGTTTCACCGCCGTTGACGATACGGCTTGTGTCATACAGGATGAAACCACTCATGATTAAAATTACAGCGGCTGAGATGGCGAGTTGTAAGCCGGGTATTGCTAAAAAAATGTTAGCAAGTGCGGCTATCAATACCACCATAAAGCCAGCGAACAGCATTCCACCTAAAAAACTGAAATCTTTCTTGGTTGCCAGGGCGTAAGCCGATAGACCTAAAAAGATAACGCCGGTTCCGCCCATCGCTGTCATGATAACCTGGCTACCGCCGGGCATGGATAGGTAGGCGTTCAGCATAGGACCAAGCCCTAGACCAAGAAGACCCGTGAAGCCGAAAACCACGAAAATGCCTGTGGTTGAATGCGCCGTACGGGGCAATACAAACCAAACGAGTGCTATCGCACCAATTGAAGCAACCAAGCTCATCATGGGCGGCATAGCAATTGCCATTGAAACGCCAGCCATAATTGCGCTGAAGAATAGCGTCACAGATAACAATTTATAGGTGTCACGTAATACTTTGTTTCTCTCGCCTGCAGTAACAGCAGAATTGGTAAAAACAGTTTGTGGATTCATCTCCGGAAAATCTCCTCATGTTGTTTGTTCACAGGGTATGACATAAAATGTCCTGCATGGTTCCAAGCATATCATTTCGACAAGGATTAGCAAGTACTGAAGGCCGCAAAATTAAATTTATCAATAAATATCTGACAGAGTATGCATTACTCTCGCCGAACTCTTGCCGATATGTCGACTTCACCTTTTATATATAGCGCATATTGACGGAAAATCATGACAATTTCACGTGCTGCTAAATTAATATCGCCATTTTATTGATTCTTTAAAGGTTTTACTGGATTTTAGCCAGTCTTTTGGTTATCTTATGCGGCCTTAGAATCTAGTGCGTCGATATTGACGGGCACGCCAGCAAATGCGTGTGTTATTTATCCAACAGTAGCGCCTAGAAACAAGTAAGACATCGGAGAGCTGGCAGAGTGGTCGAATGCGGCGGTCTTGAAAACCGTTGAGGGTTAAACCTCCGGGGGTTCGAATCCCTCGCTCTCCGCCACATTTAGAGTAATACCGAATAAATCAGCTGGAGATGTATAGTCAGCTGATTCTTTATCCCCCCTTATCAGTTTCCTTATATTTTAGTTAATTTCCTGCAGCTTGTAGAGATAGAGAGTTTTAACGCCGGAATTGTGATCGGAAATATAGATAGTTTCGCCCTTATGCAAAAACAACCAACAGCAATATTAATCATGGGCCCCACAGCATCGGGTAAGACGGCTTTGGCGTTGGAAGTGGCGGATCGTTTTCCGGTTGAAATCATCAGCGTGGATTCCGCTTTGGTATATCGTGACATGGATATCGGAACTTCTAAACCAGATCAAGCGCAGCGCCAGGCAGTCCCGCATCATTTGATTGATATTTGTGATCCGGCAGTCGCTTATTCTGCTGCAGAGTTCAGGTCGGATGCTACGCAGTTGATGCAGCAGATTGTTGCGCGTGGCAAGATGCCGTTGTTGGTTGGTGGGACGATGCTTTATTATCGAGCCTTATTAAATGGCTTGAGTGAATTGCCGTCAGCAGAGCCGGAAGTGCGAGCCAGGCTTGAGGCGCGATTGGCGGTCATGGGCTCACAAGGTCTGCATCAAGAATTGCAGAAAATTGATCCGGTGGCCGCAGAAAAAATTCACCCTAATGATCCGCAGAGAATTCAACGCGCGCTTGAGGTTTTTGAAATTACTGCGCGTCCAATCAGCGAGTGGTGGCGTGAGCAGCAGACCATTCAGTTTCCTTTTAATACGATAAAAATTGGGACTATGCCGGCAGAGCGTAGTCAACTGCATGCGATTATAGAGCGACGCTTTGATGAGATGTTGCAGCAAGGTTTTGTCGATGAGGTTGAGCGCTTGAAAATTAAGGGCAATCTTGATCTGGATAAACCCTCAATGCGCTGCGTGGGTTATCGGCAAATCTGGCAATATCTGGATGGTGATTTTGATTATGCGGTCATGCGAGAGAAGGGAATTGCGGCAACGCGTCAATTAGCCAAGCGTCAGCTGACTTGGTTGCGGCGTGAAAATGAGGTTAATTGGGTGATGACTGCGCAGCCAGATACAGGCGTAAATGCGCTACGTATCATTAATCAATCAATTGCGCTAATTACTTAATATTTAGCCATTTTTTTTGTTGTTGGCATAAAAATGGTTTGATAAAGCAGCAAAAAAAAGTTTTTAGAATAAATAATACGATTGTTTTTGCACTTTTATGTAGAACGTGTATTATTCGCGCTTTACTCCTTTGTGCGAGCCCTTGCGGCTGCGTAAAAGATAAGCGGCGGAACGGAGTTCGTCGCACGGAGAGTTATAAAAAATGGTTGTTTTATCAGCGAGCTGTTCTCATGCACTCCTAGCTGAAAAAATTTACTATAATAGCATCCACCTTTTAGCCGACTAGGAGCCTGTCCGAGAATGGAAGTCGTCGTGAGGGGAAACCGTTTAACTGCAAATTTTTGGATTGCTTGAGCTATATGTAGCGCTAGCTAAGTACTCAAACAAAATGGAGAAAATGTGTGGCGGATTCCTCAGCGAAGGTTGACCATATTTTCGAACAAACTTCACGGCCTTAACAAATCATTGCATTTTGCAGTGGGGTTAAAACATACCACAGATATAGATTGAAGGAGAAATAAAAAATGTCAAAAGGGCAAAGCCTACAAGACCCTTTTCTTAACATGTTGAGAAAGGAAAAGGTTCCAGTATCAATTTATTTAGTTAATGGAATAAAACTACAAGGGCAAGTAGATTCTTTTGATCAGTTCGTGGTGTTGTTAAAAAACACTGTTAATCAAATGGTATACAAACATGCAATTTCTACCGTTGTTCCAGCACGCAATATTCGTTTGACATCTGAAAATGAAGACGAAAGCGAAAGCGATAATGGCAATGGTTAACGCATCAAAGTAGGCGGTCAATCATTATTAGTATCAAATCTTGAAAAATCTGTTTGAACGTCATGAACGTCATGAAGGTGGTGAATGCGCCTTATTAGTTCAGTTGAAGATCGCCTCGGAATATCGGGGCGATGCAGAAGAGTTTAAAGAGCTGGTTGCATCCGCAGGCGTCAGCGCCGCGCACTTTATAAGCGGCTCTCGAGTAAAACCTGACTCCAAGTATTTTGTCGGTAAAGGTAAAGCTGAAGAGCTCAGGCAGGCGGTTGAGGACTTCGAAGTGACGGTGGTTATTTTTGATCACAGCCTCAGTCCTGCACAAGAAAGAAATCTTGAGCAATTGCTGAACGTTAAAGTCATCGATCGCACCGGGCTTATTTTAGATATTTTTGCTCAGCGTGCGCGTTCTTTCGAAGGTAAATTGCAGGTTGAGTTAGCGCAGTTAAAACATCTGTCGTCACGGCTGGTAAGAGGCTGGACGCATCTGGAGCGTCAGAAAGGTGGGATAGGCTTACGCGGCCCGGGTGAAACCCAATTGGAAACAGACAGACGTTTGATTGTTGATCGTATTAAAAACATCAATCGACGTTTGGATAAAGTAGAAAAGCAGCGGCATCAAGGGCGTAGATCGCGACAGCGTGCGGCAATGCCTACTGTGTCTTTGGTGGGGTATACTAACGCTGGCAAATCCACACTTTTTAATCGTGTGACCGGCGCCGATGTTTATGTCAAGGATCAATTGTTTGCGACACTCGATGCTACATTGCGGCGGGTAGAAATTGCCGATGCCGGGCCTGTAATACTGGCAGATACCGTCGGGTTTATTCGCCAATTGCCACACGATCTTGTTGCCGCTTTTCGCTCAACATTAGAAGAGACCAAACTAAGTCATCTTTTATTGCACGTGATTGATGCCTCGCACAGTGATCGACAAGAGCACATAACGCATGTCAATGAAGTTTTAGCTGAAATTGGTGCTGATGATGTTGAACAAATTGAAATTTATAATAAGATAGACTTGCTAGACGACATTGAGCCACATGTTGATTACAATGAAGAAGGTAAAGTAAAACGCATTTGGCTGTCATCGGCGACTGGTGAAGGGATGGATTTATTGTTTGACGCATTAAAAGCGCACTTTGGTAAAGACTTTATTCATTGTTGGGTTAATCTACCGGCGACCGAATCCCGGTTGCGAGCGCAGTTATATGAATTAGGTGTGGTTGTGTCCGAAAAAGAAACAAGTGCTGGTGATTTTTCACTAGAAGTAAGTATGCAGAAACATTTGCTCGATAAGTATGTCAGAGAGCAAGGAAGTATTGAATTCGTAATTGATCGCAAAATCGCAACAAACGCAGGTTGAAGCAGATAATGAATATGATAGAAAAAACAGAAGTAACCGAGAGCGGCGAAAAAATGGCTTGGAACGAACCCGGTGATGACAAAGGTGATAAAAAAGATCCTTGGGGAAGTCGAGATAATAAACCCACCGGTGGTGATAATAAATCGCCGCCAGACCTCGATGAGGTCGTGAAGCAAATGCAAAATAAAATCACTAATCTTTTCGGTGGAAAAAGTGGTGGCGGCAGTGGTGGTGACGAAGGCGGGGGAAGTGCCGGCAGTGGTGGCCCAAGTTCTACCGTGATCGCTGCACTCATAGGCCTAGCGCTTGTTGTCTGGGCAGCCTCGGGCATTTACATTGTCGAGCCTGAAGAGCGAGGTGTAGTAACGCGCTTTGGTGGTTATACAGAAACGACAACCCCCGGCCCGCATTGGCACATACCTTACCCGGTCGAACGGGTTGAGGTGGTTAACGTCGACCAAATTCGAGATGAGGAAGTTGGCTATCGTTCAACGCCAGGTCGCTCTGATGATACTAACAGCGTACCGCAAGAATCATTGATGTTGACCCAGGACGAGAATATTGTCGATATCAAATTTGCCATTCAATACCGTGTTAAGGACGCCAGAGATTATATATTTAACGTGCGTGACCCTAATTCGACACTGCGTGGAGCGACAGAGAGCGCCATTCGTGAAGCGATTGGTAAAAGCAAAATGGATTTCGTTTTGACCCAAGGGCAAAGTGATATTGCAGAACGCACCGAGACGTTAATCCAGAGTATTCTGGACGCTTATGGAACCGGCATTCAAATCACCAGTGTTAACTTGCAAAGTGCACAACCACCGGAAGAAGTGAAAGGTGCGTTTGAAGACGCCATCAAAGCACGTGAGGATAATGAGCGTTTAAAAAATGATGCGCATGCTTACTCCAACGACATCATTCCAAAGGCACGTGGTAATGCAGCCAGACAGCTTGAAGAAGCCAACGGTTATAAAGCGCGTGTGGTTGCACAAGCAGAGGGTGAATCAAAACGTTTCACCGACCTGTTAGTTGAATACGAAAAAGCGCCTGAGGTTACTCGCGAGCGTCTGTATCTGGATACCATTGAAGCGGTGATGGGTAATACCACCAAGGTACTGGTTGATGTCAAGGGTGGCAATAACATTCTTTATCTACCATTGGATAAAATCATGGGGCAGGGTGTTTCAGCAGGTTCAACAACTTTACCTAATATGCAGCCAAGTGCACTACAGCCACAGTCTACGCAACAAACGAATGTGGACAGAAGGCTGCGAGACACGCTGCGTGACAGAGGGGAAAGATAATGGGTGCATTAAACGTGAAACTAATTGGTATTATTGTAGCTGTTGCGATTTTCATCACTTCCTTTACACTGTTCACCGTGCGTGAAACAGAAAAAGCCATCATGTTTCGGTTGGGTGAGATCGTCAATACAAATATCGAGCCTGGTTTGCATTTCAAAATTCCGGTTTTCAATAACATTCGTAAGTTTGATTCGCGTGTGTTAACGATGGATGCGCAGCCAGAAGAATTTTTAACTAGCGAGAAGAAAAACGTCAGGGTTGATTCTTTCGTTAAATGGCGCATATCTGATATTGGCAAATATTATGTTTCCATGGGTGGCGACGAGACTCGTGCATCAACCCGGATTTCGCAAATTATCAAAGATACCTTGCGTAACGAATTTGGTAAACGAACCATCCAGGAAGCGGTTTCTGGTGAACGTTCACAGATCATGACCAGCTTACTGACTAATGCGAAAAAGCAGCTCGATGATTTTGGCATCGACATCGTTGATGTACGGATCAAGCGTATTGATTTGCCACGCAATGTTTCAACTTCAGTTTATCAGCGGATGGAGGCCGAGCGGGCACGAGTTGCGAAAGATTTTCGTTCACGTGGTTCGGAAGAAGCGGAACGGATTCGTGCCGATGCCGATCGTCAGCGTGAAATTATTTCAGCAGAAGCCTATCGAGATGCAGAACAAATCAAAGGTAAAGGCGATGCGACTGCGGCCCAAATCTATGCGGAAGCGTATGACAAAAATAAAGAATTTTATTCTTTTTACCGTAGTTTGATTGCTTACAAGTCCTCATTTAGCTCTAAATCCGACGTTATGCTGATTCAGCCTGATGGACAGTTCTTTAAATATTTCGGAGCGTCAATGCTACCTGAAAAATAGGTGAATTAGCGTGATATCGGGCGACATTCAATGTTAGAATGTCGCCCGTTTTTTTTGGGTTTTTTATAGCGAAAATTTTGCGGTATAGCGGTGCATTCATGAGTACTATTTGCATGTGCGTAAATGTGCATGAGTACTATTGCTGTTTTAAATGGGCTTAAATAGGTTAAAATAGGCTCAATTGATGCTGGTATTGGTAATAACTACTGGATTATTTATACAAAACCTTTTTTTAGGCAAGTTTGAAGAAATGTTTTGTATAACTAATCAGTATGATTCAACGCGCTTTACTAATGGTTTAACGGCGGAAAAAGAATATGACAAATAACGAACGCTGGTTGCTACCGGATGGCATGGAAGAGTTACTGCCGGCGCAAGCAGAGCAAATTGAATTTTTACGTCGATCAATTTTAAAGCTTTATCAACGCTGGGGTTATCGTTATGTGCTAACGCCTTTAGTTGAGCATTTCGACTCCTTGATTGTCGGTGCCGGCAATGACATGGGGCAGCATACCTTCAAGTTAGTGGATGAAATGACAGGTCGTTTACTCGGCGTACGGGCAGACATAACCCCGCAGGTATCGCGCATTGATGCGCATCGCTTGCAGCAAGATGGCCCCTCACGATTGTGTTATGCCGGACCAGTGCTGTTAACCCGACCACGCGAGCTGGGTGGCTCAAGAAATCCCATGCAGATTGGTGCCGAGCTTTATGGTCATGCGGGTATTGAAAGCGACATTGAAATACTTGAGCTGATGTTGACCTCACTGCACAAAGCTAGCCTGAAAAATGTGCATCTAGATCTGGGACATGTGGGTATTTTTAAATCCTTGGTGAGCCACTTTGGCCTGGATGAAACAATTGAAAAGCAACTTTTTGATGCGTTGCAACGCAAGGCCAGCCCCGAGCTTGCGCAGATCCTGGTTGGACAAAAAGATAAACACTGCATAGCAGCATTTCACGCTTTGTTGGAGTTGCACGGTGACGAGACTGTCTTTGCAGCCGCCCGCGAAAAATTGTCGGGTATCAGTGATGCGGTTTTAACCGCAGTCACTGAACTGGAGAATATTTATCGAGGATTGATAAAACGTCATGCGAATATCGCGGTGCATATTGATCTTGCTGAATTGCGCGGATATCGCTATCACACCGGCGTTGTATTCGCGGCTTATGTGCCCGGTTACTGGCAAGCTATTGCGCAAGGTGGCCGTTACGATGAGGTGGGTAAAGTGTTTGGCCGAGCGCGACCCGCCACGGGTTACAGCATGGATCTTCGGGCAATTTGTCAATTGCTGGAAGACTTTGTAAATGATACAAATCCTATCTTTGCACCCGCAATGCAGGATGAGGCGTTAGAAGCAACTATACATACATTACGCGAAAGTGGAGAGTGTGTTATTCGCGAGTTACCGAGTCAATTAGGCCAACGAGCAGGGGCGGTGCAAGCAGGCTGTCAGCGCATATTGGTGCAAAAAAACAATCAATGGTTAGTTGAAGAGCTAGAGAGTTAACAATGACTAAGAATATCGTTGTCATCGGTTCCCAATGGGGCGATGAAGGTAAAGGTAAAATAGTTGATCTATTGACAGATCGAGTCAATGCAGTGGTGCGATTCCAGGGTGGGCACAATGCCGGACATACGTTAGTCGTCGGTGATAAGAAAACAGTGTTGCATTTGATTCCCTCCGGTATCTTGCGGGCTAACGTTGAATGCCTGATTGGCAATGGTGTGGTGCTTTCCCCTGTCGATTTGATGAAAGAAATAAAAATGCTGGAAGACAGTGGCGTGCCTGCACGTGATCGACTAAAGATCAGTGGCGCCTGCCCCTTGATTTTGGCGTATCACATCGAACTGGATCAAGCGCGTGAGCAAGCCAGGGGTGAGGCAGCCATCGGCACTACGGGTCGCGGTATTGGCCCAGCCTATGAAGACAAAGTGGCGCGACGCGCATTGCGGGTGGCTGATTTATTTCATCGCGAAAGATTTGCGGCCAAACTCGGCGAAGTATTGGATTACCATAACTTTGTATTAAAGAATTATTTTAAAAAAGATCCGGTTGATTTTAATCAAACGTTAGAAGAAACCTTAGCCTATGCTGACATTCTGGCACCTATGATGGCGGATATCCCTGAGTTACTTGACAGCTATAAAAAAGCCGGCAAGTCAGTGCTGTTTGAAGGTGCACAGGGCGCCTTGCTTGATGTTGATCATGGCACTTATCCTTACGTTACATCATCAAATACGACTGCCGGCGGCGCAGCGTGTGGCAGTGGTGTAGGGCCGCTCTACATAGATTATGTGCTGGGTATCACCAAGGCATATACCACGCGGGTGGGGGCGGGTCCGTTTCCCACTGAACTGAACGATGAGGTCGGTGCAGGCCTGGCAAAACGCGGTAATGAATTTGGTTCCACCACGGGTCGTGCAAGACGGTGCGGCTGGTTAGATGCAGTGTCATTGCGACGTTCAATTCAAATCAATAGTGTCAGTGGTTTGTGTTTAACCAAGTTGGATGTGCTGGATGGGGTGGATAATATTAATGTTTGCACTGGTTATTCCGTTAATGGGAAAACCCAGAATACGCCGCCGCTGGGTGCTGAAGATTATGCCACTTGCGAGCCAGTGTATGAAACATTGCCAGGCTGGAAAGATTCAACCGTAGGCATTACCGACTTTGACGCGTTGCCTGCCAATGCCCAGGCTTATTTGCGTTATATAGAAGATGTCACTGAGACATCAATAGCGATAGTCTCAACCGGGCCGGAACGTAACGAAACGATAATATTGCAGGATTTGTATCAATAGCAGCTATGCTATGTTTGCTTATTTAAAACTCATCACGAGCGGTGACTATCTGATAACTATTGTTGAGTTCTAAGAAAGTTGATATTCATTCGACCCCTCAATTGGCGGCATCCTGCCAGTGTCTAATGCTAGCGCCTAATTATTGCATCGGAACCGGTGCAAGAAGTGCTATAATTGGGCAATACACATCCAGCCCGCTATTTCAGACAACTTTGGGCAAAAAGGAAGGAGTCCACCATTGGAAAAACGAAAAACAACAAAAGTCCTCAAACAAGATCCTTTTGCTTCGCGCGAAGCAGAAAACTATGAAAAACCCATCCCCAGTCGCGAATTTATCTTTGAAGTACTTGCAGAAAAATCCAAACCCTTAACCATTGAAGAATTTGCTGCTGAATTTAAGCTCGATGATGAAGACAGTCTCGAAGCATTGCGCCGTCGCTTACGCGCTATGGAGAGAGATGGCCAGCTGATCCGAAATCGCAAACGCGCCTATGGTAATGTTAAACAAATGGATTTAATTCGCGGCCGGGTGATTGGTCATCCAGACGGTTTCGGTTTTCTGGTTCCCGATGACGGCGGTGACGATTTATTTTTGTCAGGTAAACGTATGCAAGGCATTATGCATGGTGATCGTGTTGTCGCGCGGGTATCCGGTACCGACCGCAGGGGACGTCGCGAAGGGGCGCCGGTTGAAGTGTTGGAATATGGTAATCGGCAGTTAGTGGGCCGTTTTCGTCAAGAACATGGTGTTTCATTTGTCGAACCCAGCAATAAACGTATTAGTCAGTCGGTTTTAGTAGCGCCTGAGTTCTGCGGGGGAGCTTTAGATGGTCAGATAGTCGTAATCGATATGATCGAGCAACCGAGCTGGCGTTCGCGGCCTATTGGTAAAGTGGTAGATGTCGTGGGTGATCATATGGCACCCGGCATGGAGATTGATATCGCCATTCGAACCTACGGCTTGCCCGAAGAATTTCCAGCGGACGTGGTCGAATATGCCAAGCTTCTACCAGATACCGTTCAAGAAGACGATAAATTAAATCGGGTGGATTTGCGTCACCTGCCATTAGTGACTATTGATGGTGAAGACGCACGGGATTTTGATGATGCGGTCTATTGTAAAAAGGATGGCCGTTATTGGACATTGTATGTGGCGATCGCCGATGTATCATCTTATGTCGAGTCTGATACTGCAATCGATAAAGAAGCGCAAAATCGCGGCAATTCAGTGTATTTTCCCAGCAATGTCATACCCATGTTGCCGGAGCAGTTGTCCAATGGTTTATGCAGTTTAAATCCGCAGGTCGATCGTCTTTGCATGGTGTGTGAAATGCAACTCACGCAGACGGCTAATGTGAAAAGTTTTAAGTTTTATGAGGCAGTAATGTGCTCTCAGGCGCGTCTGACTTACACGGAAGTCGCCGCTGCTGTGGTCGATAAAGACCCGGATGTTCGCAGTCAACACGCCGGAGTTGTGGAGCATCTCGATAACCTCTATGAGTTATATGGTGCGTTTGCCACCAAGCGAAAAAAACGCGGTGTTATTGAATTTGAATCCAATGAAACCCGTATTGTCTTCGGTGAAGCTAGAAAGATTGAGAAAATTCTTCCGGTAGTGCGCAATGATGCACATAAGCTGATTGAAGAATTTATGATTGCGGCTAACGTTGCAGCGGCGGAATTTCTCGAAAGCCATGAAATGCCAGCATTGTATCGCGTTCATTTAGGGCCTAATGAAGAAAAGCTCGCTGACTTGCGCGCTTTCCTGGCAGAGTTCGGTCTACGGATAGGCGGTGGTAGTAAACCTGAGCCAAAACATTATGCCGCCTTACTGGAATCCATCAAAGACCGACCAGATCGCAGCGTGTTTGAAACCATGTTTTTACGCTCTTTGAGTCAAGCCGTATATTGTCCAGAGAATGGTGGGCATTTCGGTCTGGCATTTGATGCTTATACCCATTTTACTTCGCCTATCAGACGTTATCCTGACTTATTGGTACATCGTGCAATCAAATATTTATTGAAAAACAAAAGTGCTAAATCCTGGCGTTACAATATTGAAAACATGGAAACTTTCGGTGATAACTGTTCGATGACCGAACGTCGTGCCGATGATGCTACCCGCGATGCGCTGGACTGGCTGAAAGCGGAATACATGCAAAATAAAGTCGGCCAGGTTTTTACCGGTAAAATTACGACAGTAACCGCCTTTGGTGTTTTTGTGCTGCTGGATGACGTCTACGTTGAAGGTTTGGTACATGTGACCTCGTTGAACAATGATTATTATCATTTTGATGCGATTAAACAGCGTTTAGTGGGCGAGCGGACGAACAAGATTTATCGCTTGCAAGACCCGATAACCATCAAAGTGGTTCGAGTCGATTTGGATGAAAAGAAAATTGATTTTGAGCCAGAGTTTACCGACCAGGAAAAGCTGGAGTCCAATAAACCGAAAAAGAAATCTCAGTCCAAACGCAAAAAACCTGTTTCGTCAAAGCGTAAAGAGCGCGGGAAAAAACCCGGTAAATGATGGAAAATGAGTGAACGGGTTTTTGGTCTGCATGCTGCGATCGCTGTTTTTGAGTCAGGCGCACAGCCTATCGAATTGGTTTGTTTGCAGGATAATTATGCAAAAAATCAAAAACTCAATGCATTATATGAACAGGCTCGCAAACGTAAGCTCAACATCCAAAAGCTCAATAAGCAAGAATTGGATGTCGCTTGTGACGGCGGCAACCACCAAGGCATTCTGCTGCATTTGGCGCCTGCGGATCGCAAGCTCAGTGAAAAGCTGTTGTTTGAATTCTTGGCGGATATTACCGAGCCTAAGCTAATTTTGTTACTGGACCAAATTCAGGATCCGCACAATCTGGGCGCTTGTCTGCGGACGGCTGCCGCGGCCGGGGTTCAGGTGGTTATTGCTCCCAAGGATAGTTCAGCGTCAATTACCCCGGTTGTGCGAAAAACGGCCAGCGGCGCAACCGAGTCCATCCCTTATGTGCAAGTGACCAATTTGGCGCGCACCATGAAGCAGCTACAGGCTATGGGCGTGTGGATTACTGGCACTGATCTAGGTGCTGATAAAACTCCTTATGATATTGATTTTACAGGTGATATCGCCATTGTAATCGGCAGCGAAGGCAAGGGTTTACGGCGTCTGGTGAAAGAGCATTGTGATTATTTAGTTAAAATTCCCATGCCCGGCGAATTCGAAAGCCTTAATGCTTCGGTAGCAACGGGAGTCATGTTGTTTGAAGCGGTTCGCCAAAGAACGGTAAAGTGATTGCATATCGGCGTGATTCTCAGTAAACTTCGCTGCTTTTCCACATGTGTGGAATATTTGAAATTGTCTCCTTGTCTTACTGCTTAAATTTGTCGCATAAACTGCTTGCGCAACCGTTTGCACAATAGTGCTAAATTATAGAGTGGAAGACTGGATAACCATAAGGAGGAATCATGAGACACTACGAAATTATATTTTTGGTGCACCCGGACCAAAGCGAGCAAGTACCCGCCATGGTCGAGCGTTACCGTTCAATGATCGAAGCTGACGGCGGAAATATCCACCGTTTGGAAGATTGGGGTCGTCGCCAGTTAGCCTACCCGATAAACAAAATTCATAAAGCACATTATATTATGATGAATATCGAATGTAATCAGCCCGTGCTTGACGAGCTGACCAGTGCCTTCCGTTTTAACGATGCAGTTATTCGCAATATGGTTGTCAAACGTAACGAAGCAGTAACTGATGTTTCTTTTATGATGAAAGAAAAATCAGAAAGTGATCGCCGTTCAACACCAACAGACTCTAGCGCGTCTGCAAGATCTGCCAGTCCAGCGGCAGCAGCTCCAGCTCCAGCTCCAATTGAGCCGGCAGCAGAAGCAGCCCCAGTCGAGCCAGTGGTAGAAGTAGCAGCCGTTGAGCCAGTCGCGGCAGCAACCGATGCAGCGCCACCAACCGGCGAAGGCGTTTAAGCGTTATTGCAGCATCACTATTGATGCTCCGTTAAAATATTCAGGAGAACACAATGGCTCGTTATTTTCGACGTAAAAAATTCTGTCGCTTTACTGCCGACGGCGTTAAAGAAATAGATTACAAAGATTTAAATACCTTGAAAAACTATGTGACGGAAAGCGGTAAAATCGTACCCAGTCGTATAACTGGTACTCATGCAAGGTATCAAAGACAGCTTTCAACCGCTATTAAACGTGCGCGTTATTTGGCATTATTGCCTTACTCTGACGCACACAATACATAAGCAATTATTAAATTGTTAAAGGCCACAACCTCATGAAGGCGATGGCAACCTATGTTATGCGTGGCCGCTTACAGGCCATCATGGTGATTGGCTTATTTGCGGTGTTATCAATGATGCTGCCACCACTGAGTTACATCAGTGGTGGGGCTCTAGCGTTGGTCGCATTGCGTAAAGGTCAGGCGGAAGGCGCGATTATCGCGTTAATCGCTAGCGCCTTATTGGCTGTCATATCCTTCATTACGATGGGTAACGGGATTATCGCGCTGGTTTATGCCGTAGTTGTCTGGCTGCCGATATTGTTATTGTCGATGATATTACGCTCAACCATTTCGTTAGGGCTGAGTGTGGTGGTGGCCGCTTCTTTCAGCATCATCGCCTTGTTGGGTTTTCACCTGGCAGTAGGTAACACTGTTGAATGGTGGGATGGCATTTTAGCCAAAATGCTTGAAGAAGCCGCGCGACAACAAGGCATGGACATGATGTCTACCCAAGGCATGCTACTGGAAAATGCCTCGCAATTGATGACGGCGATTATGGCGGCAGCGTTTTTTACCAGCATGGTGATCAGTTTAATGCTTGGGCGTTGGTGGCAATCGTTGCTGTATAACCCGGGTGGGTTCCAGCAAGAGTTCCATCAGTTTCGGTTAGACAAGGTTTTTGCATCAATCTCGGCGCTGGTTTTGTTGTGGGCAGTTGCAGCTGCCTCCATGGGCAGTTTGGCCATGGATGCCGCGTTTGTTGTTTGCGCTTGTGCCAGCATTGCGGGTATTGCCCTGATTCATCACTGGGTGAAAACCAAACAAGTTAACAAAGCCTGGCTGATATTGTTGTATTTGTTACTGGCCTTTATCGCACCGCAAATACTGTTGTTGCTGGCGATATTAGGTTTTGCAGATGCGTGGCTGGACTTTCGGAAATTTTATCAGAACAAAACAGATTGACATATAAAGGTGATATAAGATGGACATAATCTTATTGGAAAAAGTACAAAATTTAGGAAACATGGGCGACACAGTCAAAGTGCGTGGCGGTTACGGACGTAATTTTTTGATACCCCAAGGTAAAGCCGTTCCAGCATTGAAAGAAAATGTAAAAGTTTTCGAAGAAAAACGTGCTGAACTTGAACTTAAGGCCGCTGAAAAGTTTGCCGCTGCTGAAGCCCGTGCGGAAAAGCTTAAAGAGCTTAGTGTGCAAATTATTAGTAAAGCCGGTGATGAAGGTAGACTTTTTGGTTCCATTGGTGCGCGTGACGTTGCTGATGCAATTTGTGAAGCCGGGGTTGAGGTGAGCAAAACAGAAATCAACATGCCAGAAGGTGCAATCCGTAACATTGGCGAATATGATGTCATTGCCCAATTGCATCCTGATTTGAGCGTTACAGTGACGCTTTCTATTATTCCTGCGTAATCCTAGATTAATCAGTTGAATCACGATTTCTAGCACAAGCTCTTGATGCACCTAGCAAATTCAAAAATATGCAGATCACCAATAAGGTGACCATGCAATTCTTGAATTCACTATGCACTTCAATATCTTGCACTAAAAATTCGCGCCAACTGATTATTCTAGGATAATCCTAGAATAATCATCAGGAAGTTTTTCGGTAACTTTTTGGTAACAATGTAGGCCAGAGTAGGCCTGACTCCTGGTATTGTTATTGCGCTAGATTTGTTGTGTTTTTCAGCATCTAGAAAAAACTTCTGAATATTCGAAGCTTGCTATAGTGAGTTTCCACGCTATTCATTATAATATCCCTATCCCTGCGATCAGCTCTTCTACGAGTTGGTCGCAAGCGTTTGAAAACAGGATAATTCTAATAACTCCTGGATAATCCTAGATTCCACAGTTGAACGTTTACAGGTCAACATAACATTATGAATTTATTAAATATATCAACTGCACTGCAGTTCACCCTTTCGGTGAGTCACTGCAACCTGTATTGCACGCCCTTTTGCACTGCTTTGCTATATGAAATATTTTCCAAAGGGAACAACCATTTGGGAAATATTTCATTACGCAATTCAGCACAAAATGACGCACACTACATGCTGCTCAACTGCGGATTCTAGGATAATCTCTCTATTTTCTATCAGCATTCTCGGTAAGGAGTCATATGCCAGATCTTGCCTATCCGTTTGATCAAGAAGCGGAAGCGGAACAACTTAGAGTTCCTCCACACTCTGTTAAAGCCGAGCAATCTATTTTGGGTGGTTTGATGCTGGATAATTCAGCCTGGGATCAAGTCGTTGAACTTGTTCAGGAAGATGATTTCTATCGGCATGATCACCGATTAATTTTTAAAGCAATAGCTCACTTGGGTGAGCAAAATAAACCCTTTGATGTCATTACACTGTCAGAATGGTTGGAGTCGCGAGCTGATCTGGAAAAAGCCGGTGGGCTGGCTTATCTCGGTGGGTTGGCGAAAGATACCCCCAGTGCAGCGAATATCAAAGCCTACGCATCAATCGTGCGTGAGCGTTCTATTTTACGCCAGCTGATTGCGGTTGGTGCTGACATTGCCAATATCGCGTACTCCCCCGAAGGGCGCGATAGTGCTGAGTTGTTGGATTATGCAGAATCGCACGTTTTTAAAATTGCCGAAAAAGGCGCGCGTGGTAAAAAAGGTTTCATTGGCATCAAAACTTTATTGACCGAAGCGGTTGATCGTATTGATATCTTGTTTCAGCAAGACAATCCGATTACAGGTCTGCCTACGGGTTTCGGTGATTTTGATGACATGACATCGGGTTTGCAAAAAGGTGATCTGGTGATTGTTGCTGGTCGTCCATCGATGGGTAAAACGTCTTTCTCCATGAATATTGCTGAAAACGCCGCCATTGAAACCAAAAAACCCGTGGCTGTGTTCAGTATGGAAATGCCGGGTGCTTCACTGGCCATGCGGATGCTGTCCTCGATCGGGCGTATTGATCAGCATAAAATCAGAACCGGAAAACTCAGTGACGAAGATTGGCCGAAATTAACCCATGCGGTGGGAATCCTCGCCGAATCATCTATTTATATTGATGACTCGCCGGCTTTGTCACCCAATGAATTGCGCGCAAAAGCTCGCCGTCTGACCCGTGAACAGGGTGAATTAGGGTTAATCGTAATCGACTATTTGCAGCTAATGCAGGTTCACGGTTCGAATGACAATCGCGCCAGTGAGATTTCAGAAATTTCTCGCTCCTTAAAAGGACTGGCGAAAGAATTGGAATGTCCGGTTATTGCACTATCTCAATTAAACCGAAGTTTGGAGCAACGGCCTAACAAGCGGCCGGTTATGTCTGACTTGCGTGAATCCGGCGCTATCGAACAGGATGCGGACTTGATCGTCTTTATTTATCGCGATGAAGTTTACAATGAAGATAGTCCCGACAAAGGCACGGCTGAAATCATTATCGCTAAACAACGGAATGGCCCGATAGGTATGGTGCGGCAAACCTTCATCGGACAATACACCCGCTTTGAAAACTTTATTTCAAATAACTTCGATAACGAAGGTTTCTAATGAGTCGTGCGGCATACGCGACCATTGATCTTGCTGCGTTAAAACATAATTTTTCGTGTGCAAAATTAGCGGCACCTAACGCTAAATTGATGGCAGTTATCAAAGCCAATGCATACGGTCATGGTTTATTAACGGTTGCGCAGACTTTGTCCGCCGCTGATGCTTTTGCGGTTGCCCACTGTGAAGAGGCGTTTAGTCTGCGTGAAGCAGGTTTTAAACAACGCATCGTCGCACTGCAGGGTTTTGCGGATGAAGTTGAACTGGCTTTACTGCTTTCCTCAGGCATCGAACCTGTCATTCATTGTGCGGAACAAGTCAATATTTTAGTCAGCATGAAACTGCAGAAGCCATTCAACGTCTGGCTTAAAATTGATACCGGTATGAATCGACTGGGTATCGCTGCCCAACAATTTCCAGCGCTGTGGCATCAATTGCAGGCAATTCCAGCCTTAAAAAACAATGTCCAGTTAATGACACACTTCGCTAATGCTGATGATCCTGAGAATATTTCAACCCATGCGCAAATCCAGCGATTCAATCAAGCCGTTCAGCAAATCGATGCGATAGATGTGATAAAGAGTTTGGCAAATTCTGCCGGCCTTTTGCTCTGGCAGGAGAGCCACGCTGATTGGGTACGGCCGGGCATTATGCTTTATGGCAGTTCACCAATCATGGACAAAAGTGCTGACGCATTAAATCTTAAGCCGGTTATGACCTTAAAGAGTCGCCTGATTGCTGTTAACCCGATTGCGCTCGGCGCCAGTGTGGGTTATGGCTCAAGTTGGACGGCGCAGCAAGCCACCAAACTCGGTATTGTTGGCATTGGTTACGGTGATGGTTACCCGCGCCATGTTGCCGCAGGCACGCCCGTATTGATCAACGGCAAGCGCTACCCGATTGTTGGTCGGGTGAGCATGGATATGATATGTGTGGATTTAGGACTCAACAGCGAGTTGCAAATGGGTGATGAAGTTGTGCTGTGGGGCAAAGGCTTACCCGC
>CALZHW010000045.1:0-2265 GCA_945787125.1 uncultured Ectothiorhodospiraceae bacterium | reverse complement strand
TTGCAATTAGATGCTAGCGCCTTGCGGATGTTGGCAGAAACCTCGATTGAAACCATCATTGCCCAATGTCAAAAAGAAAAACCCAAGGTATTGGTGATCGATTCTGTGCAGTCGGTGTATACCGAAGCTATTACTTCTGCACCGGGCTCTGTTTCGCAATTGCGCGAAGGCGCGGCGATGTTGGTGCAGTTTGCCAAGCAAACCAATACGGCATTGTTTTTAGTCGGGCATGTGACCAAAGAGGGTGTGATCGCCGGACCACGGGTGCTTGAACATATGGTTGATTGTGTGTTGTATTTTGAGGGTGAAAAAGACAGTCGCTATCGCATGTTGCGGGCGGTTAAAAATCGCTTTGGCGCAGTGAATGAGTTAGGTATTTTTGCCATGACAGAAAAAGGTTTGCGTGAAGTGAGTAACCCTTCTGCAATTTTTTTGTCGCAGCATGAAAAACCCGTGGCGGGCAGTGTTATTACTGTAAGCCGCGAAGGTAACCGGCCAATTTTACTTGAGTTACAGGTGTTGGTAGATGAAAGTCACTCTCCGGCACCGCGACGGGTAACCTTAGGTCTGGAGCAAAATCGCTTGGCAATGCTGTTGGCCGTATTGCATAGGCATGGTGGAGTGGCGATGTTTGATCAAGATGTTTATGCTAATTTGGTGGGTGGGGTGCGGATCGCAGAAACAGCAATGGATTTGCCATTGATTCTGGCAGCGTTATCGAGTTTTCGTAACAAACCGTTAGCGGATGATCTGGTGGTGTTTGGTGAAATTGGTTTAGCCGGTGAAATCAGGCCAGTACCCAGTGGCGAAGAAAGAATTAAAGCCGCCGCCAAACAAGGTTTTAAACGATTTATCTTACCGAAAAGCAATGCACCACGCGAGCGTATAGCCGGCGTGGAGATCATGCCAGTTACCCGCCTTGATGAAGCACTAGAATTAGTGATGTAGAGTAATGTGGTTAGTGCGATTTATATTTAAAAAACAAACAATTTAACATTTAAATAAAATCCTACCGTCCGCGAGGGCAGAAATACTTCCCTGTAAAATTAACAACGGCATCCATGCCGCCAACTCACCTGCTACTACACGCCGAGAAAAACCTCCACACCTGCAAAGAATTGTCTTGGTGCTGCCGGTGTGTAGCGTTCTCTTCCAAAGCTAATGTTGGCACTTTCGGCATAGATCACATCACTGATGTTGTTAACTTTGGCAAAAAACATGAGATTTTTATTACGTCGATAGCTGAGTTTGATGTTACCAATATCGTAGCCATTGTATTTTTTGGTGTTGTTATTATCCAGCCACCAGGAACCCACATGTTCCCATTCCAGCATAGTGGTCAATCCACGTAGCATTTTAGGTTTGTAGATTAATCGAATATTAGCAGTGTCATTGGGTGCCTGCTCTTGTTCGTTATTACCAAACTCAGCATCATTATCATACTTATGTTCTGCATAGCTGAATGCTACTTTGCCTGATACTTCCGAGGTTAGGGTGGATGATAACGATAATTCAATGCCTTGGTGTATCGTTTTATCGCCGTTCACGAAGAACCTTTCTTGTGCATTGTTTTCTCGTCTAACGATAGTGTCGTCGATGACCATATAATACACTGAGATATCGAATTCATACCGTTGGGTTGCTAACTTGTAACCTGTCTCAAAGGTGTCGGAGATTTCGGGGTCGATATCAAACGCAATGTTGTTTGTTCTTAATGAATATAATGTACTGGCCTGGGGTATTCTGAAGCCATTCGCATAACGGGCGTAGATCAATTGTCGCTCGGAAGGCACAATAGAGATATCTAGCTTTGGACTAAGATGGTTGAACGTAGGATCAAGGTCATCGCCGGGACGGGCAAAGCTTGAATCAGCATATTGTCCATCGCTGGTATTATTCGTATAGTCATAACTATTGGTATCGTAACGCAAGCCGCCGGCAATTTTTAGCGCGGCTATTGGCCGGTACTCGGTGCGTAGATATGGTGCGATGGCATAATAATCTACTTCGTAATCATAGATTTTTCCGGCCGCGACGGCTGAACCAAAACCACTGGGCACAAAATCAAAAGCCTGAGAATATTCTCTTGTTGCTTTTGTATACTCGATATCAATGCCGGTAATGTAATGCAATTTATCACGATTAATGTCAGCCTTTAACATGGCCCCCAGAGTTTTTGTCTTGCTGTCGTTTTGTGGCAAGCTGGGTTCCCAGGTTGCGGTATAGCGGTTTCTGTTACTGCGTAGATAAGCGATGCTGCTAAAC
>CALZHW010000044.1 GCA_945787125.1 uncultured Ectothiorhodospiraceae bacterium | reverse complement strand
AAATAATGGTTTCATTGGTTGATACACTCAACGAGCTGGCTAATGCTGCACGCTCAGTGCGTAATTTGGCTGACACCCTTGAACAACATCCAGAATCAATATTACAGGGTAAATCCGCCGGAGGTAATTGATATGAAAATGGGTTTTACTATACTCAGTATAAATATTCTGAACTCTATTTTTATAAGAAATTTGAGCATCATATATATTGTTATTGTTATATTAACAGGCTGTGCTCACACCGAACCATCCAAGTTTTATGTGCTAAGCCCCATCAAGGACACCGCGCCCCCATCAGTCTTAGCTGCCGGGGAAAAATATATTATAGGAGTCGGGCCAATAACATTTCCGAAATATTTAAACCGTTCGCAAATTATCCGTTTTTCAAGTGATAACGAAGTTGTAATTGAAGAATTTCACCGCTGGGCAGAACCTATTGAACAAAACTTCTCACGTGTACTTCGAACCAACCTGAGCAGATTGTTGGCATCCAGCTATGCCATTGAGTATCCCTGGAAAAGATCTATGAATGTACATTTTCAGGTAGTGTTAGACATACATCAGTTTGAAGTGGGCCCTGATGGAACAGTTAGTTTGAATGCACACTGGTCAATGTTTAACTTATTAAAGAACAAAAAACATGAAATTGTGCGGACGTTTAACTACAACAAAAGATTGGGTGAAACGAATTATTCAAAAATTGTAGCCTTACAAAGCCAGGCGCTTGAGAATCTGAGCCAGGACATCGCAAAAGAAATACAAAAACATATTGAGCAATGAGATTTAAAATAGGCATTCAAATCTCAATTGCCATGGGGATATATATGTCATAAAGGTGAAAAAAACCGCGTCGCGGGTTTTTTATTGGATTTTAATAATGGTGCGCCCGGAGAGACTCGAACTCCCGACCAACTGGTTCGAAGCCAGTTACTCTATCCAACTGAGCTACGGGCGCTCAAGATACGCAGCAGATTTTACTCGCTTACTATTAACAGCGCAAGTTTATTGGAAGCTCTGGCAATGAATTGCTTCCCAATGGCACGCGCTTACTTCTTTTTCAGTGTCCTACTTATTATTTTTAGTGCTCTCAATCGAAATTTAACAGTTGTCATGGTACCACCTTCTAGCACCCGTAGCGGCCAAACCTTAGCGAGAGACGCCGTGAATATGTCCTTGCAGGCTTGACGGCAGCATCCATGTTGGCCAACACTCTTGATGAGGCCTTGCCACTACGAGCGCTGATGACGGGAAATAGTTTGAACTCCGATTGTGAGTTATTAGTTATAAAGAGTTAATTCTCTGTTCAATGAAATAAACCCTAGCCACCATTGCTAGTTTTAGTTAATTTTAAAAAAACAACGTAAAGCGTCAGCTGATCCGGCAATCCTGTGACTGCTAAATTATTCGATTTTTGAAATTTCTCAATGGCTTTCCGTGTGCCTTTGCCATACAAACCATCAGGCTTGCCCTTATAAAATTTCTCTTTTTTTAATACTTCCTGCAATTTCTTTAGAATAACCTGATATACATATGTTGTTTTCCCATTATATTCTATTTTAATATGCTCAGAATAAACTGGTAAACGTTGCTCCATCATACTAGCAGCCAATTTATTTACTGCCACATAGAAAAGCTGTTCATTGTTCTTTTTGCAATGGTTTTCTAGTAAAGTAGTTAAAAAAGCTGTATTTCCCCAAGGTACCAAATCAAACGTTTGTTTGGTAAATTGATTAGCGGCAGACAAAAAACCATCAATCCAGCCTACATATATATTATATTGAGTAGAACGTTTATTTTTTTCCTCGACAAACTTTGCGCAAGTAATCATTCCTGCATTGCGAACTGCAAACCTACCATCTTTATCTGAAGCCAATGAATTGAAACTGGATAGTGTCAATATTATAATCAATAATAGCAATTTTGTACTTATCATTTGGATACCTTAACTTAGAATACTTGGTCGTAGTGCTTACTATATCAAGCTACAATTATCAAAAAAAGCACGATGATTGAAGTTCTCACTGCGCTTTTTAGCTTTTTAGATATAACAGCTAAAACAAATATTAATTTCGTTTTCTTTTTGAAGCTCTCCAGCCACCCAAAATACCCCCCAACTCAATAAAATTCCATCAGGTAAAACAAAGTTTGTACTGCCAGTGGATCCAAGGTTTAGATCAGAAAAGAAGGAGGCGGATCCATATTTGTCTAATTCCCCATCGTCTCCGCATTCTACGCCACATCCGCTATCCCCTTCTATAAGGAAAATTGGGGAGTTATCGAAGTTTCCCTGAAACTGTGAAGATCCCGCAAGAATATTGATACCGCTGCCTTCCTTAATTAAGGCATTGGCTAACTTCTCACCTGTGCCACTGTAGTTACTAATATTAATATCGTTATAGACGTCAAGTGTCACAGCATGTGTATCGATGCTGAAAATTCCGATAAGCAATGCTGTTATTAGTACAACCGTAGGTCTAAACCTCTTAGTACCCATCAATAATTTCTCCCAGTTTAATGTGAATTACTGGAAATCTGTATTGCAAAATTTAATCCTAACATATTTTATCATTTACTTACATGTGCTTATGTAAAATCGCTACTATAATAATTATATGTTTGTAAAAATATCCGACATGCGCAGCACAGTGCCTTACTTAAATAATAATCAATAAAGAAACAAGACCAAAGGGGGGGCACCCCTAAGCCGGTCAGCGCCAATAGCCAATATAAATCCTATGCGTAATCGTTATTTATTCGATCAAGAGACTCCATGAGTTTTGATGAAAAAAGTTTAGTAAAATCTGCAATAAGTAGTGAAACGGTTTTACACCCTGCCATAACACTTCGACAAACCGAAGCAGATAAAATACACAACCTATATTATAGTGCCGCATGAATTGGGCTTAGGGTTGCCGTGAAAATTAGTTTACATTTATGGGTTTTCAATCGCCATTTTAGCAAGGCGTGAGGAAGGCGAATAGTGAGCTATTTAACTGACGAACAACGCAGCTAAAATGAGTGAATGGAAAGTCAAAAATGTAAACTAATTTTCGAGGCAGCCCTTAGGTAAGAGGCTAGCATTTTCGGTCTATCTCAGCATTTCTGCCTGAAAAAATGGATAGAATAGAAGAAATATTTAGTAGAAAAGGAGTGTATGCTAGATACAAAGATCTACTAGAATACCAAGGAAAGCTGGATGAATGGCATCTCTTTGAAAATGAGGCTGAAAAACTAGCATCGCCGCGCGAATTGGATTAAGGTCCACGTAACGCATGCATGTCAGTACTGCTGCGTCATCTAACATTTGATAAGTCAGAACGATATCGTTCGCATGATGAGTAGTTAGTAATGCATGAAGAAGATCGGATAGCCGTATTATTACTTCTTGCGGTGGTGGGATAGTGGCTTCATCCAATGCCTTTGTTATGATGCGACTGGGTTTTACAAACGTCGCTGTTTACACCGCTAACCGACCTTCAAACAGGTCCTGCTGTTGTTGAATACTCCTGATCATATGATCCCTGAACGCTAACACCCGAGCGGTTCGTTTTAGATCCGGGTGCAGCAGTATCCATAATCCCAAATCATGTTGCGGATCCGGTTCGCAGTAACGCTCCAGTTTCGGGTCTGCATCGCCTAGGAAACAGGGCAGATAGGAAACCCCTAAATTTTCCTTGATGGCGGCAAGGGTCAGCAAGGTGTCATCACTATAAAAATTATGCGTCTGATGACTGCAATATTGTTTGGTCCATGTTTTATGGAATATGCAGCAGTTTACGCCAATCCATTTGGGTTCTGCATTCTGCTCCCTGATTTTTTTAATATAGTCATGGCTGCCATAGATTGACGAAGCGACGGTAAGCAGGCGTTTGCCAATTAGTGTTTCTGTGGGAGTGTTGGTGAGGCGAATTGCTATATCTGCTTCACGTTGTGCAAGGCTGGCATCCATATTGGAAACGACAATATGTAAATCTACCCTGGGGTTGTCTTCACTAAAGCGGGCGAACATCGGCATTAATACCGATGAGGCCATATTGTTGATAGCAGTCACTCGAAGTGGGCCGACCAGGTTGGTATCTTTACCCAGCAGTGCTTCATTAACCCCGAGCATTTCCCTTTCAATTCGCAGTGCGGATTGTTTGATATTTTCACCCGCCACGGTGAGTTCATAGCCGGATTTCTTCCGTTCTAATAATCGTGCGCCCAGCTGTTCTTCTAATGAGCGTAATCGCCTGGAAACCGTCGAATGCTGCACCCCGAGTTGTTTGGCTCCCCCGGTGATGGAGCCTGTGCGGGCTACCGCCAGGAAAAGCTTCATATCATCCCAGTTCATCGCTTTTGATCCCTTTGTGCATTTATGCACATTATGTGTCTTATTTTAGCGAATTGTAAGCAGAAATAATCGGAGTAGGCTGGAACCACCTAATCGAAACCAATCACGGAGAACGTCATGAACCAACAAGCACCCCAATTTAATGCGGTTAACTATAAGCAAACCACCCTGCAACAATGGAATGCGGCCGCTGAAGCCTGGCACCGCTGGGGGCCGTTACTAAATCGCTGGTTAGGTTCTGCCACTGAAACCATGCTGGATATGTGTGAGATCAAACAGGGTAGCAGGGTACTGGATGTGGCTGCGGGTGCAGGTGAGCAAACCCTGGCCGTGGCGAAACGAGTGGGCCATCAAGGAGAAGTGTTAGCGACGGATATCTCGCCCGAGATTTTGAGCTTTGCTGCAGAGTCAGCCCGACTTGAGGGCCTGGAAAACATAAAAACCGAAGTGATGGATGGTGAAAACCTCACAGCACTAAATGCAAATAATTTTGATGCGGTGATCTCTCGTGTTGGCCTGATCTATTTCCCTGATCAGCAAAAAGCACTGTCGGGTATGAAGCAACAATTACGGCCGGGTGGAAAGGTGGCGGCGATGGTTTATTCAACGGCGGAAACGAATCCCTTCTTTTCTATTCCCGTTACCATTATTCGTCGACGTGCAAATTTACCTGCTCCTCTGATAGGGCAGCCTGGCCCCTTTAGTCTAGGTGCTGAAGGTAAGTTGGTATCGGTATTTAGCCAGGCAGGATTTAAAGATATTAACGTTAAAACGATTAATGCCCCGGTACGGGTTTCATCTGCGGCCGAATGTATACAGTTTGAACAGGAATCTTTTGGTGCCCTGCATCAAATGTTAGCGGGCTTAAGTGATGTGGAGAAAGATGAAGCCTGGTGTGAAATTGAAGAGGAACTCAGCCAGTTCGAGCACAACGGCCAGTTCGAGGGCCCCTGCGAAATGTTGGTGGCGGTAGGTACAAAATAAACCCGTTCTTTATCTACTTTGAGAAGGCAGGAGATTAACGTGTCAAAAATAGCCATAGTACAAAAATCACCGGCGTTTATGCATAAACAGGCAACCATTGCTATTGCCGTGTCTACTGTAGAGGAAGCCGCAAATAATGGTGCTCAACTGGTCGTCTTCAGTGAAACCTTTATCCCAGGATACCCCACCTGGATCTGGCGGCTCAAACCGGGAGGGGACTGGGATTTATATGAGGCCCTGCATCAACGTTTATTAAATAACGCGGTTGTTATGGAGTCGAATGATTTAGTGCCTTTGTATGAAGCGGCAAGAAAACATAATGTAACTATTGTGTGTGGAATAGAAGAGCGTGATAGCAAGCTTAGTCGTACGACGATTTATAACAGTGTCATTACCATCGGAGGTGATGGCGAATTATTGAATAAACATCGCAAATTAATGCCTACAAATCCTGAACGGATGGTGTGGGGTTTTGGCGATGCTTCCGGCTTAAATGTAATTGACACACCCGTTGGCCGGATTGGCAGTTTATTGTGCTGGGAAAACTATATGCCACTCGCTCGTTATGCGATGTATTCACAGGGTGTAGAAATTTATATTGCACCCACTAACGACAGTGGTGATAACTGGATTAGTAGCTTACAACACATCGCACGTGAAGGATGTTGCTGGGTGGTCGGTTGTGGCACTCTGATGAAAGGCCATGATATTCCTGAAGACTTCCCTGAAAAATCGACCCTATACCCGGATGCAGAAGAGTGGATTAATCCTGGTGATTCTGTCGTTATCTCTCCCCGCGGTGAAATTGTCGCAGGCCCCATGCGAGAACAGGCTGGCATTCTCTATTGCGATATTGATCATGAGAAAGTCGGTATAGCTAAACGCGCACTTGATATAACTGGGCATTATTCACGGCCGGATATTTTTCAACTTCACGTAAATAAAAAACCTCAAAGCCCGGTTGTTTTTGAGAGCTAGGGAGCCTCTGATTCAGTTTAATTGAATTTAGGCTGAGAAAAAATATTCCTGATTATTAATAAAAAGAGGCGTAATAGTCATTCTATTGCAACGAACTAAACAATAATCAGGGATATTTTGGCCAGCATAAATCAATTGGGACTTGATCAGAGGATCCCTAAATAATAAACCAGAGTTACGTTATTCATTTGTATAATCAGGAGAAGGATCATGAACCAACAAACAAGTTATAAAGCTCGCTGCTTTTGTGGCGACGTAGAGTTTACATTAAGTGGCGAACCAGAAGCCATGGCATACTGTCACTGCGACTCATGTAGGCACTGGTTAGCCGGTCCGGTGAGTGCTTTCACGTTGTGGAAGCCGGATACGTTACAGGTGATTAAAGGGCAGGGTAATATTGCGGTATTTGACAAAAACCCTAAAACCGGCGATGAAAACGTCATCAGTAATCGTAAGTGGTGTAAAACATGCGGGGGACACCTGTTTACCGATCACCCAGGGATGGGCTTAATTGATGTGCCACCTGCGGTCATTTCAGGCTTTAATTTTAAACCGTCCTTTCACGTTAATTACCAGGAGAGTGTGCACCCTATGAGCGATGGCCTGCCCAAGTTCAGGGATTTACCCGCCGATGCGGGTGGTTCAGGAAAAACCCTGCAGGAAGTGAAAAGGGGTCAAGCTGGTATAACAATGAATTGAGTATGTTATAGTGCTTGTTTATGCTAAGACTCGAGCGAATTCAGCGTATGAAAATGCCTTTTACCATGTAATGAACCGTGGAAGAGGGCGTCAAACGATATTTCATTATGACGATTACTACGAAATATTTTTAGCGATCCTCTTGGAAGCTTATCAGCGTTTCGATGCGATAATTCATGCCTATAGTTTAATGAGAAATTTACCTTGAGCTATCCTGGCAGCCAAGCATGCCGCTTAAAACCGTTAAGCGAGAATTGAGTCTTAGCAGAACTCAGCTCTTTTATGGTTACCCTTAGCATCTTTCATTACTTCATTGTTACGTTGGGTTAGGATTAGGGAAGCCAATAGGAGAAGTCAACATCTGCTCGGTAATCTCCATTCCTATGTATATTATCGCATCGACGGTGCTACTATGGCCACGCATATATGCTATAGATACCAACATTGGTATTTCCTGTTGGTCGCTTGTTAGATATATGGTTCTAGCATGGATTATGCTGTTACCTTTTGCTAATTTTAGTAGCCATTTATCCGTAATTTCCGTTCTACACTGCTGTCCGATAATGTTCATTACTGAGTTGCCTATTAGCTCTTCCTTGGAATATTTAATAAGATTCACAATCGCTTTGTTTACTGTTTTGATTTTTCCATCAAGGCTGGTTACGATTACTGACTCAGGCATTGTGTCGAGAATTTCATGATAATATATCTCCGACATGCTCCCTTTTACAGCCTTGGAGTGTAGCGCGGAAGCCATATCATTGAATGTTTGGATGACGTCGTTAAACTCGCTCTTGGCGACGCGCGATACGCGGATATTCCAATTTCCCGATGCGACAGCTAAACTAGCATTTTTCAATGCCAGTAATACCGTTGTCATAATATGGGAAAAATACATCGTAATAAGCACTGCGATTAGAACACTCACAGGGCCAAATACCATCGCGATATTCCGAGTGCGTTCAATCGCTTGCAGCACTGCCTTTCTATCCATTTTTAATTGTTCAACTTCCAAAGCAAGCGCGGCGTGGACGGCGGACAGAAAGGTATTTTCATAATCTTCAACTTCTTCCATATCCCTCAATAGTTCATTCGTTAATATCCTCCCTTGCTTAATATGCAGAAGTTCGCGCAGCATTTGTAGCAGTGTTTCACTTGTAGAAATGAGTGTGTCTTGGACTATGCGGCTATGTTCTGCTTGGTGTTGACTAACGAGCATTTTGTAATGGTCAAAGGTGGTTGAGAAACTAGCAAGTGTGTCTTCAAGTTCACGTTCTTCACTCTGTTTATGTGCAAGATCAACATTAAGTTGTGAAGGTGAAAGGATTAGTGCAAGTTGTCCGGAGTGGCCTAGTGCACGTGCCGCATGATAGCGTAAGTCATTAATAGCATCCACGATGGGAACTGTTTGGAGAGTTATCGTATCAAAAGTGTGGTTTAATTCTTTTGTCGCAAGTGCAGATAAATACCCTACACTGATCGCGACCATAGCGATGATTAGATAGCCGGAAAGTAATTTATTTTGTATGGTCATTAAGCCACCCCTAGCTTTACTACTTACATGCCAAATTGTTCTTGTTCTATGTTCTATATATAAAGCATAGATACTTAGCTGGTGCTGTCAAGCCAAGTAAATGAACTAAGGCGAATACTTGCATAGAAGGCTAGGAAACCCTACTAAGGGCTGCCTATAAAATTATTTCACATTTCTAAGTTTCCACTCACTCATTTTAGCTGCGTTGTTCGTCAGTTAAATAGCTCACTATTCGCCTTCCTCACGCCTCGCCTAAGAGCGCCTACTTTTGGTGCTAAAATGGCGATTGAAAACCCATAAATGTAAACTAATTTTTACGGCAACCCTAAGATTGTTTTTATCTAGGGGTTAATTGAACTTTTTCAAACTGGCGCTAAATATGAATAGTGGAGTAATCAGTTTTTGTTTAATTGAAAATGTATTATTGCCATTTTTCACGGCATTCTGTATATCCAATGAGGCGTGGATAAGTTGGCCAAAGGAATTCTACAAATATAATTTTCATCAAAAAAGTGCCGAGTAACTTCTACTCGACGCACGGTTATGTTTTTAAATTTTAACTTATTGCTGCATCGATATTGGCGGTTCCCACCAGGGGCCACCTCGCACTAATCTAACCGCTCCGATCTTGGTTTTAGCGCTAGCAACTGCCTGACCACCACCGAAGTCCAGAGTGTATGCAAAGTCTGTGGTACCCATTTTTTCCATACTGCTCCAGAAGACTTCAGAAGGCGCACCGGGAAAGATGACATTGTTCATCCTAGGATTGAAACATTGTCGTTCGACGATGGAGGCCAATTCTGGCACCAGAGGCATACGCCAATCGCTGTGCCCGGCATAACCCTGAGCGTTTGTCTCAGCAACCAGCGCCATTGCATTTTGCCAATCGAATTTTTGCGGTTCACCAGTACAGGTTTTTCCATCCCAACTTTGACCAATGGCACAACGCATCCATGATAAAGTCGTTTCCTTGTCGGTTACTGTCACACCCGCAGTCGCAAAACGACTGGCGGGTGTGGAGGCAGCTAGGCCATTTGTGCGACAGGTTTCTGCCCAACTAGGAAAGCTAAGTAAAGTAATAATCACCAGAGCCAGCATTTGTTTTAGCATAATGAAAATCCTTTTATTGCGGGCGTTCACTTGTCCCACTAACGATTACCGCTATTAGCATTGGGATAACCAGGCCCGCTAACAACCGGAGTTGCACCATGTTGCTCATATTTTGCTGGGGCTATAGCTACACCACGGTGAGTGTACATGACGTAAGCCTCCATGGCGATCATGTCGTCACTATCCGAAGCCAGCGGTGTACCGAGTAAAGGCACCGCGATACACCAGTTGATCATTTCGCGTAGTGTTCCCACCTTGCCAAGATTACTCTGATATTTAGGCCAGGTGTGCGGATTAGTCGCCGAGCCGTCCGGGTGACAATTACCGCAAGCTAAACCATTACTGCCTAATTTGGCGGTATGCCATAGATCGTCTCCGCGTTTCACCGCGCTCATCAACATATTTTTCTGATCTTCCATCTCGGCACTGGTTGGAGGGGTTTTAGCGTTTACGCTACCTAAAGCGATTAGCGTAATAACAACACAGGTAGCCAAAGACACATTCTTGAATGTTATGAATCCGTGAATATTTTTCATTACCTATCCTCCTGACGTTAAAGTTTGATGCCACGTTTGACGTTTTCTGGCAACAAATCGGAAAATGCTCGATAGTTGACTATGCCGTCAAAATTGCTGGCGAGATCTATGGAATGAGAGCCTAACCCATCTTCAAAATCACCTGGGTCAGCACGGTTCATCCTAATATTGGGATACGGTAGATCAACCGGTGGATATGGCCACGGCCAGGAAGTAGAAAGCAGACCAGCAGAGCTGATATTACCAATGGAGTTGTAGACCACTTGATGAACGTGCCCATGAATTGCCATCACCTTTTCAAATTTACGCAGGATTTGTCGAATCTCCGGTGCATCTACTGTCTGGAAATTCCAGCGCGGGTAGTAATCCCATAGGGGTGAATGCGTCATGATAAGAATGGGTGTATCGGGGTTGAGTTTTTTCACATCTTTCTCAAGCCAATCCAGTTGTTTTTCTTGTACTCCCCAGAGACCACATTGATGACATTCCAGCTCTTCCATATACCCCATACGTTCCAACGGAGTCAGGTTACGCATGCTCCAGAAGTCGTCCACCAATATTGAGTTCATTCCAATTATATGAGTACCTTTGTGGTCAAACGACCAATGTTCATCACCGAACAAAGCACGCCAAGCCTTACCCATATCGAGATAATAATCATGCTCGCCGAGAATGATTTTGTAAGGCATTTTTAGTTTATCGAGAATTCGTTTACCCTTGATCAATTCCTCTTTTTTACCCGACTGACCCAGATCTCCCCCATAGAGAACAAAATCAGGCGCTGGCTGAAGACTGTTGACATCGGCGACGGATTTTTCAAGGATTGCATCAAACTTGTGATCGGGAATATCGTAAAGGTGTGCGTCAGTCAGCACCGCAAAGGTAAAGGGGGTGATTTTCTTAGTACTCGCATGGGCCACACCACCCAAACCCATCAAACTAGTTGCAGTGGGTGCAAATATACCTGCGAACATGGTAGCTGCACCGCTTTTTAGGGACATCCCTAGAAAATCTCTCCGTGATAGTTTCCTCATTACATGTCTCCTTAAAGTGTACTTTGTAAGTGTACTTTGTAAGTGTACTTTGGGTAAGTAACAGATGGTCCATCAGCTTCCGGGGTTTTGCCAGCGTCCTCACAGCAGCCGTTAAGGCCAGTCGTTCAAACTGCCTTCCATTCTGCTATCAAACACCGCCCGTGATAATCTATAAACTGAGTGCTATAACTCTAGACCAAGTCTGATAAACTTTCCAGAAAACAGTAGTGAGAAAAAGACTCTATTTAGGCAGCGAAAAGATTTGGAAGTAAGACAAAAATTTGGCCAGATTTATGCTTGAGATTTATGCTTGAGTTCACATGTATCAAAATAATCCTAGGTAGAACTCCAATGATGTCAACAACAAAGATCAAGATAACGACACCGAAGACAATGCAACGGTCGGCGGAAATTGGCAAATCAATAATGCATCCTACAAATGAAATATTTGCAACGAATACAATTTATACACTGATTAAAACACCAAAAGAGATTTTGCATGAAATCATGGATCAGATTGGAAAACCTAAAGAGCGCAGCTTTAGCGAGATATTTTTACATGCATTTGAACCGTGCGTGTATTCCGTTTACTTGAATAATATCATCCCGCCTTAAAGGCTAATATTTTCCGTATATCAAGCGGTTCAGAATAACGGCAAAAATCGGACTCTTGCTGAGCTATTCCATAAATTGTCATACGGTCGGCCAGTTCATTGCCTTCAATGCCGATGTGAGCTTTAACATAAGAAACATCAATGTCATTGCTGATAGATACAAACAACGCATGTGCTTGCTGAATAATATCTAGGTTTTTTATGTCGCCTGCTGTTTTTCTTTTCCAACCTTTTTTCTTCCAACTGAAGGCCCATTCTATAACGCATTTGATTGAATATTGAGAGTCACATAATACCTGCACAGAATTACCTTTAATAATTTCTTTTTGCGCAATGAGCAACGCTTGATACAAGGCATTTAATTCGGCTGAATTGTTGGTTCCCTGCGGATTATACAGTCCGTACCATAGCTCCATTAATTTACCTTTACGATAAACTGCTACACCGGAAGCGGCTTTACCCGGGTTTGGATTGCTACCGCCATCGCAATAAATGATTACGTCAAAGCGCTTGGCTGAAGCGCTTTCTGTTATTGTCTGTTTTATATCAGCAGATTTTATTGCAGTTTTTCTGCTGGCGTCAGGCTGGCTTTTTCCGACTGACTTGTGCCCGGCAGCAAAGGCGGCCTCTGCTTCTGCTTGTGTTGTAAACGACTTATATTTGGCCGCTGGAAACTGGTCAACTTGCCGTTTGGTATACGCCCAATCGGTGAAAACCCCAGTTTCTCGACCGGCCCATACAACATAGAATTTTTTTGGCATTTCATTCCTTAGGATTCAAATTTTTTAAAATGAGTTTGTAACTGTTTTTTTAATGATTTTGGAATATTGTTAATAACCAGCTTGTCAGCTTTCTCATCAAAAAAAATACTGACATTGAGTTGATTCGTCGAAAATGTGAGTGAAAGATCCTTGTCTCGCCCAGAGAATTTTACGTAACGTCTTAAACTTTTCTTGTCGACTATAATTTCTTGTGTTTCTTCGGCGTCACTTTGCGTTGGGTTGTGGGGTAACATTTCTCGAATAAACTTTTCACAATCAATTCCTTCTAATGACCTGGAGAGAGTTGGAATATGAACGGCTTCATCTTTTGCTTCCTGCTCTGCACAATAATCAATTATTTTCTCCCGGAATTCTTGTTGTTTTTCTGCGGGAACATTTTTTGAGAAAGAATCGACATTTTCCAGAAATTCTATGGTTGATTTTGCCTTGTCAATTTTATTGCCAAAACCACTTAACTCATGTAATGCATCAGAAAAAACTTCATTGCCTTTAGGTGGTACAAGGGTTAAATAATGATATTTGGGACGTTGTTGCCAGTCATCAATATTCAATTTTAGTCCGCAAAGAGTACTACCCGTATCAATGGAATAACTCGGCATGATTTCCAGTGTATCATTGATGGTGAGATATTCATTCTGGTTAACAATAAATAAATAAAAAACTTTTTGTTTTTCATTTTCTTCAATGAAAAAAATAAAATGCGCGTTTATGTCTCCCTTATTTTTGGTAATAAATTCATCAACGGATTTCATGAAATTAACCGTGAATGTATTGAAACTAATGTCGCCTTGTAAAAATTTACTGATTTCACTGACAAGAAATATAGGTTTTATTCCTTCATCAAAACTCCCGTGTTTTCGACTAAGACGTACGTTGAAGCTTTTTTTTAACGAACTAAACAGCGTCGCTTGTTGTGAGTTATTTTCGAGTTCTGAGTTTCGTAATGATAAAACAGTGTCTTCATCAGTTTGTTTACTAATATGATGGGCGATAACATGTGTAATGGACATTTGGCTTCCGATAATGATTGTATTCAATCGCTGTGATTCTACTAAAGGTGCGAGACTATAAACCACTTCAGCGTAAAACTCCAAGCGCACTTAAATCTTGAGAGAATCGATCTAATAATAATCTATCTGATTAAATTTCAATCACTTTAGGCGTGACTGAATAGCGTCCAAATTCTAGGTGCCCGTCAGAAGGCTCTATAAGGTTTTACGAGAAAAATCCAGATTGAATTCAGAAAGAGGTGTTAAAAGTACCCGCGTTATCTAGGAGCCTGTCCGAGAATGGGAGCCGTAGCGAGGGAAAGTTATTTTAGAGTAGTTTTTTCGTTCATTTGAGGCGAATAGTTATTCTATTCAACGAAAATGAACGGAAAAAGTGGTCATAATAAATTTTCCGTAGTAGGTTCTCCATTCTCGGACAGGTTCCTAGAGAGGGAGGAGTAATAACGCGGGTCGAAAAACATATTATCTATCGCATGTTTAACACTGGGCTGTTTGCACTTTTAGGGATGGGTAACGTAATAAAAGCATGGTCGTTTTTGGCGTGGCATGCCATACATTGACCACGTAAAGTTTCAAAGGTTTTTTCAAAATTCTGCCAATTCTGTGATTCTATGGCTTTAGGCAATATCTCAAATACGGCTGTTTTGAAGTCCTTTGCGGTTGCCGCTCGAGCAGGCCGCGTAATTATTAGTGAATTAATAAGATCTTCCATTTCCTCTACCTGATATTGCGCAAACTCCCATTTATTCTGTTTCGCAGCCCAATATAGATTTTTGTAGCGTTCACCCATCTGTAGCATAATAACTGAAGCACCAGGCATTACGGCTATTAAATTTTGAAGTTTTTGTTTATTACTCGCATTCGTGCGCCAGTCATCGCCAGTTTCTTCAGCATTAACGATAGCCGTGAAACACATCAGTAAAATCATCGTTATTTTTTTCATGTTTACCTTTATTTAGCGTTTGTCTTTTGTTTGTTATTGCCTTTGAGCCATAACAAAATCCCGGACAAACTCATTACTATTAACAGAATTGCTGAAAAATCCATTATCAATACGCCCCAACTGCCTAAAATTCGACCACTGTGAACATCCAATAATATTCGCTCATAACTCAGACCTTTTCCACGATAGAGCGTTTCCAGTTTGTGCTTCATCTCCTTGGAAAGCTCCGAAGGCGAAGCCCATGGCACACTGGAAACATCCCGTACTTGCCATTCCAATAAGTCGGAATCGCTTGAATATACCTGTCCAGAACTGAGTATCCATACTTCATTATTGTGCGAACTGATAGAGGTCAGATTACCAGTCAGCCCCGCTGCCTCCGTCAACTGATCAACCAACTCTCCTTGCCGAGTCAGCAATAATATTTGTTGAGTAAACGCTGCTACAATTAAATCATCATACTCAACAGCACCAACCAATAAACCATCGACATTTGTTAATTCAGTATCATTAAAAAAAATGCGCTGTCCCACTTGAGAAATCCACTGACCAGCTATTGAATAAGCGCGTATCTCGTCAGGTGTTTCAATCCCATACAGGTTCAATACAAAAGATTCTTCGACAAATTTTTTATCAAGATTGAGTGAATCTGTATGATTGAGCGAAACTCCACTAAGAGCTAAGACAAGAACGAAAAAAGCTATCACTATACCAATATTTCGATGCCATAATATTATGGTTTTTTTGATTGATTTTTGCTGTATTACGTCCCTTACTGTAGATATTTTTATGTTGCTATTCATCATGTGTCAAACTATCCAGGTATAAAGCCAATCGTGCCATTTTTATCATCGCATTGACCGAGAGTGTCGCGCCTGAAATGCCATCTATGTGACGATCGAGTGTTGTATTTTCTTGCAATTTGGCACCCATAAACTGATCAGTAAAGAAAGCATGGCGAATTTCGCTACCGCGGCTTTCGCGATACTCCAATACATTGATTTGCTGTAGCTTACCCTGATCAATGACGATGCCGAAAGTGATCAATTTTTCTTTACCGACCTCTTGTAAAATCCAAACACTGCGTTGTAGAATTTTCCAGTAACGAACGCGTTTTTTTAAATAGTCGTGATGGAGGATTTCATTAACAGTTGGCTGGATTTTGGTGGTGAGCCACAGAACCTGTGGTTTAGGTGGCTCACCATTAAACGAGTTGGCAACAAACGCTTTGGGCGCTTGAAAAACTTGCGCCGCTTCGCTGATCGACAGACCAAAAGCACTGAGAACGAAGATTAAAAAAACGCGTCGTACCATATCCATTAAAACTGGTAACCAACACCTAGGTTAATACCGTCGTAATTGTTTTTACCATCAGGTGTGGCCTGTCTTTGGTAATCGGCTTTCACTACAACTTGAGGATGTGGCCAGTAGTTTACCCCGAGATCCACTTGCGTATATTTTGAATCGGCTGAATCACCTGCGGTATTATCCCACTCATTGTAGCGGGTAAAAAATCCAACGGATGAATTTAACCGATAAGATGGCTCGATGTACCAACCCGTTTGTTGATCAGCACCGACAGACTCTGGTCCATTGCCGTCCAGCGACCAATTGGCATATAAAGCACGAATGCCAAAAGGCCCCTTGGTCCAAACTGCATGAGTTTCGGCCAACAAAGCGGAGCCAGCGTCTGCATCTGTACTTTGGGTAACATCTGACTGGTATTGCACAGTAGCTGCAAGCTCAAGACCGGGCATACCGGTCCATTTAATGCGGCTAGTAAAGGCTAAATCTTCTGCAGTTGCTTGACGTACGCTGTTACGCCCACTCCGGACAGCATAGGTAGCATCATTATTAGTTTCTAACCCGCTGTGAACCGCAACATCATAAGCTAAAGCAGGTGTGATTCGTCCCGATACTGAAACACCACCTTCGCGCCATGTCGTTGGAATAATATTCTTTTCCACTGGATTTCTTTCAACGCCGTAAAACGTGGGGGGCTCATGTGTTTCATTAATGATACCGGCAGGGACTAGAAAAATACCAGATCGTATTTTCGCATCAAATGGTATATCAAATTCGACATAGGCTTGTTCCATGGAAACCTCACCGCCTTCTTTGCCATCCCCAGCCTGGCTATGCTCAATTTCCAATTCGGACCAAAAACGTATTTTGTCATTAAAATCATGACCTACAAATAAAATAGCACGATGGAAATCTATTTCTTTTTTATCATTTGATCCAGGTTTTTGATTATGCAAATTATTGTAATGAAGTTCACCATAACCACCGATTGTGGTCGCTGATGCCGCACTCTTTGATGAAGACTGATCGATCATCTCTGCGGTCATTTCCAGTTTTTCATTCAATGATTCAAGTTCAGCCGCTTGTTTTTTTAGTTGCTGTTGCAAATCCAGGTAGTCTTCTTTTGTTATTTCTGCTGCATTAGCGGAATAAGCAATAAACTGCGTAGCCATTAACACGCCTAACACTCCGCTCTTCATCGATAACGTTCTCATCTTTCTTTCTCTCAGTATCAGTAATAGTTAAACAAAATATTCATTTATCCTCGATCGATGGGGATACGATACATAAATATTATTCTAAATGCAAATCATTCTCATTCGCACTTAAGAGTATACTGAGAATTTTGTAATTATCATAAGTTAATGAAATTATAGGTTATTTTATGATATTAATGCTGGGTGTTAATTTTTTCTTGTCTGCAAATAAATATTATATCGTTTTACAGCCATTTTTTTCATAAATCTCACGCTTTTTTAGACACAGAATGAACTCAATTTCGATAAAATAATGCTCTACATGCAGACAACAACGCATTATCAATAACCTGACAATTCTATATATCCTTGCCCAGTAATCGCTTCCCCATTTGCACTGCCTTGCACCTTAACAGCACCTTCCCAATAAATAACTGACAAGTTCATTTCTTGTGCTAGCATCTTAGGTTCAATAATCAAATCCAATTCTCGAGACGGAAGCTGCATCTGCCATTTAATCGGATAACGCTTGTCAGTGATCGGGCTTTGCCAGTAGGAGAGGGGTTTTAATGTTATATCTTTTAATAAAATTTTCTGACTGCTGCCGTTTGCCATTACTAGTGTGCCTTCACTAATTGGATCTATGCGGCCGTCGTCCCAACGAATTTGGTAAAACATTAATTGCCGGTTGTCTGATAACTGTAAGGCGAACCAATCCCAACCTGCTTGGTTTTTTTCCAGCGCGGAGGTCGACCACTCTCTATCCATCCAACTATTGCCGGTTATTTCAAAGGCGTCTTCACCAATTCTAACATGCCCGGTGGTAGGCATTAGTGGGAATGAATAATAATAGGATGCATTGCCAGGGCGGTCGCTCTTTTGGCTTAAGCCTTGGTCGCCTTGTAGTACTGGGGGTTTGTTGTAGTTTAGCGTTAAGTCTATGCTCACATTATCTTCTTTAGCGAATAACTTCATGGGTAATGCACTGGCATTTTCGCTGGAGGTTGACCAATCTTCTAACCATACTTTGAACGGTTGGCTTTGTGCGCCACTTAAATCTTGTGCCTGGCGAGCAAAACGTTCGAAGGAGTAAAATTTACCATTTTGGATGTCAGTGAGTGCAAAGTGTGCCATGTAAAGTGTATCCGCTGCCCAGTTTGAGCTGCGTTTTTCGGTATGGCGGGCTAAGCCGAGGCGAAAAAATGTTAACTGGTAACCAAATTTTCGGCCTTGCAGGGTTTTGAGATTGCCCGTGTAATACCACCATTCATTTTTGAAATCCGGGTGCGGTCCGTGATCGGCTGGAAATGAAAATGGAATGATTGTTGTGGCTTTGGAAAAACCACCCGCATCATCATCGAAAATTTCACCTAGGGTAAATTCTTGTGAGGCTTGTTTGGGGGTGTTTTCAGGTAACATTATTAGTACAGAAACTAGTACAGAAACAAGCACTATAATAAAACCAATCGCTATTATCGTCCGTTTATTCATTCTCGTTGTCCGTTAATCGTTGCGTAGTGCGGCGGCGGGTAACGTTGAGGCAAGTTTTCGAGCCGGATAAATTCCGGCAACCAGCGCACTGCCCACCGCGAGCAGCAGCGCTAAAACGATATGGGAGTAATCCAGGTGATATGCCATACTCCAGCCAAACGAACGTTGATTGATTTCGCTAATTAAAAATCTAGCTAACAGCAACCCTAGCGGAATCGCTAACACGCCAGAAATGATACCGATAATGCCGGATTCAAGCAGCACTATGCGCCGCAATTCAGCAACCGTTAGGCCTGTAGCGCGCATCACGGCAAAGTCTTTGGTTCGTTCCAGATGCAGTGCCATTAGCGCACTAAATACACCAACTACCGCAACGATAATGGTTAACAGTCGCAATACCTGAGTGATAGTAAAGGTGCGGTCGAATACCGCCAGCGATGCCTCGTGGATCGCTTTACTCTCGCGAATGAGTAGATTGTCATTGCCAATTATTTGCTGCAACTGAGTGCGCACAGCGTTGAAAGGTTTTCCTTCATTGATATAAACACCTAATGTCGTGGGCTGAAAATCATAACCCGCGGCATTAAATGCTTTATGGCTTAATACCACGATGCCGCGTTCTGAACTGTAATCATAATATACGCCTGCCACCGGAAAGCTAATATCATTATTTTTTCCTGGCAAGGTGAGTATATCGCCCAGTTTAATATTGTGGCGATAAGCATAGGGTTCAGAAATCAAAACGGCTTGACCTGATTCAAATACTGGCCACGCGGATTGTGTATCACCTTCTTTATATTGGTACCCCTTAAAGCCACGCTCTGGTACGTCCAGCACCAATAAATTTAAATCTTTACCATCTTGTTGCAATTTAATCCGTTGCCCGCGACTAATTACATCAACATTTTGTATGGCGGCAACTTGTGTGGCAAGTTTGTTTTCGATAACGGGGGTTTTATTGTTGATGCTGCCTTTAACCGTGGTGACGTACATATCGGCTTGCAATGAATAGGATAACCATTGATCAACCGCAACACGAAAACTGGATATCATCACGGATACCCCAACAGCGGTGGCCATCGCAATCATCAGCGCAATGATTGCAATACCTGTGCGACTAAATGAAGTATACACATTACGAATTGCCAGGTTGCCGGTGAATCCGCCGATGCGTTTAACACTTGATTGGCTAACGCGACAGAGTTTTAATATGAGCAATGGGGAGAGCAGGGCGTACCCCAGCAGGAATACAAACATACCGACAAACCCTATGATTAACGATTGTCCTGGCAACTCAACGATTAACCAGGCGCAGGCCATGAATATTACACCCACAATGGCTAGCCACTTCATCCAGCCCTTTACTCGTTGCTCTAATTCGATGCGCAACATAGCGACGCGTGCTTGCGTACGTGTGGCCTCAAGTGCCGGGAAAAAAGCCGCAACCAGGCTGGCGCCGATTCCCAAGCCCAATGCGATAAAAAATTGCTGCCAGCCAATATGAAGTTGTTGTACTTCCAGTACAAAATATAAATCATTGATGGTACGCGTAACGAGTGATAACAGGCCTTTGCTGATCAACAATCCTAATAACCAACCGGCGATAGCACCGGTAAAACCCAGTACGAGCGCCTCGGTTAATACCAGCAAACCAATCTCACTGCGCGTATTACCGAGAGCGCGCAAGGTGCCGAATAAAGCACGTCGTCGTAATACGGAGAATGTCATGGCGTTGAAAATAATAAAACTGCCGACCACCAGCGCAAGCAAACTCATTGCCGTGAGATTCAAACGGAAGGCGCGTGTCATTTGCGCTAAGGCGGTATTTCGGCTTTGCAATGTCTCGATGCGCGCATTGTCGGGTAACAAAGCGCGAATCTGAGTTAGTATTGTCTCAGTGGATGAATCTTCGGGTAGAATTAGTTGAATTCTGGACAAGCGACCTTCGGCTTGAAACCATTCCTGCGCTGTTGCAATATCTACCATTAAGAAGTTTTTTAAGGCTTGCTCGCTGGCGTCATCACGGCTTTGCAACAGACCCGCCACAAAGAGTTGAGTCGCTTTTCCATCGATCTCGACCCCTATTGTTTCACCTTCTTTTACCGCAAGTTCGTCAGCCAAAGTTTTGGATAGCAGGCCTGAACCGGCCTGAGTGAGCATCGCCTGCATGTCGATACGCTGCCCATCTGAGGAGGTATTGCGATTAAATGGCCCGTCTGCAAGCAAATCTATCCCCATGACTTGCAGGCGTATGCTGGCTACATTTGTATTAGGGATTGTTATCGTGCCTTCAAGAATTGGTGCAACATTTCTTAAACCGAAATCGCGGCGCAAGGCAAAGTATAACTGCTCGTCGAGACCATTGTCAGCGACTATTTCATGGGTAGCGCGGCCAGAAAGTTGCTCTGCAGATAGTGCAAAAGCGCGGTCTGCACTGGCGCTGGCAATATCGATGGCGACGACGACAGCCACACCCAGTGCAATGCCGAGAAATGACATTGCCAGTTGCCATGGGTGGCGTAACATGTAGCGTAGGCTAGCGCGAAATAAAGTGGGGCTTGGGAAATAAAAGTTCATATATTAGACTGAGTTGCTTTAGATTGTTTGCGTTAATTGACCTTGTGCCACCTGCAAACGTTGGTCAGCAATGGCGGCGACTTCATCGCTGTGAGTGACGATAATCAACGTTATGTTGTTATCTCTTACTAATGATTCCAGCAACGTCATAATGATTGCGCCAGTGGCGGCATCGAGATTACCGGTCGGCTCATCGGCTAGTAATAGACGAGGTTTGTGACTAATCGCACGAGCAATAGCAACGCGTTGCTGCTCACCACCGGATAGTTGTTCAGGAAAGTTGTCGGCGCGATCTTGCAAGCCAACTTGCTCGAGAATACTGCTGACACGCTCAAGGCGGTTCTTTTCGGATTCGCCAATCATCTCCAGCGGGAGTATGACGTTTTCTCTTACTGTGAGCGTGGGAATAAGATTAAAGGATTGAAAAACGAATCCAATATGATGGCGACGAAACAATGTGCGTTCAGTGTCGTTCATGTCCTGCAAGGCACAGTTATTTACCACAATACTGCCGCTATCGGGCAAATCTATGCCACTAATCAAATTTAGCAGGGTTGATTTCCCACAACCGCTGCGGCCCAATAATGCAGTGATTTCACCAGCGTTGAATTGGCCGGATAAATCCGTAAAAATGTTGCGTGATACGACGCCTTCCTGGTAAGACTTCGCGATATTGCGTAGTGTGACGAGAGGAGTGGGGTTGTTAACCGCTTTTTTTGTCATGATTGATACAAGTAGTCTTCTTATTAAAGCTACACGTTATCATAACTTTTTACAGTTTAAAAAATTTTAATAAGGAGTTGAATTTGATCGCTTGAATTAGATTATTAGTTAAGCAGAATGGTGAATGGCCGCATAATCTTGGTTTTATTGCAGGTATTTGTGAGCTGTAGGAGAGCATAAAAAAGTGTGGGGCAACTTGAAAATGCCTTTTCAACCAACAACCTATTCAGGATACTCAAAATATCGGCGTGGTTCAAAAACACTTGATTTTGGGTAACACATGCGCACAGTTTAACCTGCCAAGGTGCCGGCAGTGTGTCATTCGCGGATTTTTTTAAAAAAGTGAGTTTTTAGTTAAGCAGCACGGCTAAATCGCGTAAAGCCAAGCATCTCCAACCAATGCGGATGAGATTTTTCAAAAAGTATTTCGGCAGGTGATTTACCTAAGCGATGGGGTTTTCTGCTTCTTGGAAATGGCTTGTGATTTAAGAAGAATCGCAACAAATCCAAATAATCATGGCCAATTTCCCGCCTCATATCGAAACATAATCGCAATCGGCTATTGAGGTTTTCAATCATCGAACTAGTACGTTCGGTACTATCCAGTGCAATAATAACGGCATCTTCTATGTCATCATATTGATCGCCAAGTAAATCTTGTAACGGTAATGATCGAATGCCGTAGGCATCTCCACCAAGTTCACAGCGTAACAACACGCACATATCCCAGATCGTTTCTAGCGAACAATGATGGGTGATTGCTATCGTCTTGAATTTTTCATCTAACACATCACAAAAGCCTAATGCGATATCTCTTTTATCTTTCAACGTGACACAAAGTGCTTTAATTCGGTGTGGATGAATTTTTTCTAGCTGGGTAAATTCATCCACTATAAAATCATACAATTCTTTTCGTACCGACAAAGTTGGTCCAGTTTTATTCAAAACATCATGTTCAATCCAACTGACTAAGGTATCGACGGTCTGAGACAAATGTGCCATATTTTTTACGTGCTTTCTGGCTTCTCCCAATGCACGACTGTATTGAGATGAACTACCTTTCATTTTGGCTTTCTCCATTTGTGACTCTATGATAGCAAGTGAAGTTATGCTACTTTTATAGCAGTTTCTGAAATATCGTCGAGTCTCCATGAGTAATTTTGAAAGATGAAAATTATCGTAGTCAAAGGGGATATCTGGAAATATCATTTTGTGCGCAGAGCGTAAACCGTTACCGTCATCACCAATGACGCGTTCTGGTTTGAATCCTTGCTGTTGTAAATCCAACAAATGAATGGCCCATGTATCCGTATCCCGTTGATCTTCGTCTGAGAGTAAGTAACAATACAGTGAGTGAATATCAACACCCGCCAAAATAGGTTTATTGTGATGGAATATTTCGTTATGAGCAACGAGTTTTACGGATGACAAATCTTGATTGGCATTAATGAGAGCCGCCGATGATTTAGCACAATTGGCAATATTATGAATACCGCCAACCGAAATATCATAATCAAAAATATCTTTTAAAACTTGTTGAATTCCGCGAAAGGAAACACGTCCATACAACATTAAACAAAGAATCAATTGCGCTATCCATGTTTTGGTTACCGGCAAATAAAATAATACGTTATCATTGCCAGGGATTATTTCTTCGAAAGCTTGATCAACGGCTTCAATGGTTTTATCTTTTTGTTGATAAATAAACTTACGGCTAACACCATGCTGATTTGCTATGGCGGTAACGGATGTTTTATGACTGATGGCCTGCAAAGCGATCTCCTTTTCGTTGTTGGTTTGTCATCTTTTGGGTAGGCAGTGAAATGATTTGAGCACTTTGCAAGACAGTAATCCCCTGGTTGACACGGTATAAATAACCTACAAGTATACCAAAGGGGATAACACCAAAATTGGTTGTATTATAAACGAATGAGCTATTATTGGAGCGGTTTCGAGTTAGTCCATAATTCGAAAAGTGTTACCTTCATTTGAACCACGCCTGATTTTGAAAGAAAAACCTCACCTTTTCAGTAAACAAACCGATATAGATTGACAAACATTGCCAATCTATGCCAATAATGAAGCTAGTAACAATTATCAAGAGGTGCCAATATGGCCACAATGAATGTATCTCTTCCTGATCCTATGAAAGATTGGGTTGAAGCTCAAACCGAGAATGGACAATATGCCAACGCAAGCGATTATGTACGTGATTTAATTCGTAGAGATCAATCAACGCAGGAGAAAAAAGAAATTTTAATCCGTGCCTTGATCGAAGGCGAAGAAAGCGGCGTGAGTAACAAAACAGTTGATGATATTTGGAAGGACGTAAAAGCCCGTTATACAAATGCCGAATTATGAATTATCAAATAAAGCCGAAAAGGATATCGGCGGAATTCTCGATTATTCATATAGAGAATTCGGTGAAAAAACAGCATTAGAATATTATCTCTCGCTCAAAGGAACATTTGAGCTGTTATCTGAACAACCTCAGATAGGACGAAAAATCGAACATATCCGTACGGGCTATTTTCGCCATGAACACGCCAGACACACCATTTTTTATTCTTTGAAAGAAGGTGATATTTTGATTATCCGTGTTTTACATGAAAGTATGGATTTTGAACGGCATTTATAATAGGCGCTATATGCTTTTAAAATTAAAAGACTACGAGAGAATATATAGAGCTATTAATTCGATAATAAAAAATGAAGATGCTGATCCTTCAATCAGTTGTATATTTTTCAGCGCATATGGTTCCTACATTTTATCAAAGCACTACAAAATTGATGCAACACCAAAAGCTGGATTAGCTGCATATCATATAGGATTTAACAATGATGCCATTCTATTTGGAGAGGAACATGAAGGTAGCATTACAGGCGAAAGGGACGCTTTTCATTGCTGGGTAGAAGCTGACGGATGGGTAATTGATTTTATGTCTCCAGCATTTCCGCAGTTGAAGAATATCAATAGCCCAATAACCTCCAAAATGTTTCAAAAACCATTGAGTGAAATGGCCTCTTCAATATCTGGCCTAAGAAAATCTGGTGATTTTTATTTGGAGTCCACGCCAATTTCAACAGCCAAACATATGCAAGTCTTGTCTAGAAGCATGGCATATAGTGATTTGGCTGAAATCTGTGCTCAATGGTATAAGAAACCACCGAAAAAAATACCACGAACAATTGCTGTAGGTGATGCGAAAGGAAATAAAAATCCGGTTCACCTTATTGGAAATCCAGTTGTTGGTGCATGGTGAAATGCAAAGCACTGCTACACTACTAAAAGAAGCGAGCAGAAACATCACATACTTGAATATAAGTCAATTTCTAGCCAGACGAAACTACAAGGAATATACATGAATATAGAATTTCCTGATTTACATGCCATTGATCCAGATTCTTTCGGAATTAAATTTCCTGCTGATGTTTACGGAAAACAAGTGCAATGCTTGGTTACGCAAGAAGCATTACAAGATATTAATCCTTCAGGAGCAAAGGACGAAGCCTGTCGTATGCGAATTGCTAATTTTAAGCTGCAATCGGCAATTTATAAAGCCCACCGCAGTGAGATTTCCATTGGTAATTATCAATGGAAACAATATTTTTATCACCACATGGGATAGCTGCCATTTCTTTCGGTGTTTTTCGATTTAAAGAGGAATGCACTCGATTTTCGTTGTAATATTCTTGAAAGCGATTCAATTTATTTTGTAAATCACGTTTGTTGAAAAATAATGTATCCTGCATTCAAGTCATAAGTGCATAACCGGTTAATGTATTTTCTTTGATGCCAGTCAACTCTTCAAAAGCTTCGTATGGCGTTCTATATCCCAAACATTTTCTGGGTCGGCTATTGAGCT
>CALZHW010000043.1 GCA_945787125.1 uncultured Ectothiorhodospiraceae bacterium | reverse complement strand
TGTCATTTCGACTCAGGGCTTTTTCTACTGCTTGTATTTTAAATGATTGTGTAAAATTTCTCTTCATTTTTAACTACCTCTAACTGAAAATTAGAGGCGACAACTATCCTGACACAGGGGGATGTAGGAGCCGGATGCGTTAGCAGCGCACGTCCGGATCTGTGCCGGAGGCCTGATAAGTGAAGAGTTTAACTAGTTTATTGGTATCAATAAACTCTTTGCGAATCAGGGTTTTACGGCGATAAATAAATAGTTGACATGAAAACTGTAGATACGTGCAGTATATGGAGAGTTAGAAATAACCATAAAGGTACTCTTCCCATGACACGTGCTCGACGTGAACTCGTAGATCTTTTAGCAACTTCCTATCCGGCAACTGCTCCATGCGTTGCTCTACCTCCTATATCCCTATAGTCGTATCACTGCATTAGCCGCTGTGTTCGTCGTGCATTCCTGTGTGGCACGGATCATTTTTCAGGTAGAAATTATGAACATCGCAAGTCCTGGGTTGTTGGTAGATTCGTTGAGTTAGCGCCTGTTTTTGCAATTGAAGTATGTGCTTTTTCTGTTATGAGCAACCTCTACCATTTAGTTTTGCGAGTGGATAATGAAAAAGCAACGCTTTGGAGTGAAGAAGAAGTTATACAGCGATGGCAGCAATTGTTTAATCTACCTGTTTTAATTGTACGTCACCGTGACCAGCAAACTACGTCTGCAGAAAATAATGTTGCCAAACAAATTATTAACCAGTGGCGTGAACGGTTAATGGACTTGTCCTAGTGCATGAGAATGTTAAATGAACATCTTGCACGAAAGGCTAATGCTGAAGATTTCTGCAAAAGTAGATTCTGGGCCGTTCCTGTGCACCCATGCACTCACGGCACTCGAACTTCCTGTTCATCGGAAGACGTTATAAAAGTCAGGCTTTGTTGGATGACGCTACTGTATTAATTTGTATGAGTTATGTTGACCTCAAGCCGAATCGTGCTGCGATAACAAATTCCCTGGAAAAATCTGACTTAATCAGTATTCAATAGCAAATTATTCAATGGCGAAAATAATCTACGTCGAATAAAAATAAAGAAGTTAATAATGAAATAGTAAGCGCTTGTAATTGCTGTGAAAGCTTACTCTGTAAATTGAAAGGATTGCCACCGATACCAAAAATTAGCTAGCCAACCAAGCTAGCGATAATCCCAATACAACTAACATTGTGATTCTACCGCTCCAGCCGATGGTTAATTCAAATGGTTTTTGCCAGAATAAAATACGTTGATATCGTTTTGCCGTTTTTACCCATGAAGTACGCGAAGATAATTTAAGCTGGAGATATTTGTTATTCACCCAGTGTTGGATTTTGATAATGTTTAAATTCAATTTGCTTTTGCTCTGCAATTCTAACGATGAAATCTGTGGTACTGCATGTGAGCGCGCAAAGATTAAAGTGGCAGTCGTTAGGCAGACAACAAATATTACGATAAATGGTTGCAAATAATGTTGATACCTGACCCATTCAGAGGGATAAGCCAGACCATAACCCAACGCTGTGACGAACAATCCAGTCATTAAGATAGTGATCCAGGCGAGTAGCATCAGCTTTGATGATAGGTGGGTAGCGAATTTGAGCAGTGCATATAACATGGCCACCATTCCTAGCATTAAAATAAGTATTCCTGAATCGAAAAAAGCAGACTCACCAAACGGCAACCAACGTTTTGCTCCGAGCAAAGCCATGGCAACAGGTACGCCGCTTAGTAGGAGAACTGGCAACAAATTTGGTGACTTGAATGCCGTGCACAACCAAAGATGGGCAGGCCAAATCCCGGCCTTGAGTGCAAAGCCGATAAATACTGCCCAAAGGTAAAGTGACGATGAAGCCTCAGCCATGGTTGTCGGCACTATTTCAAAGTGCAATCCGTTATTTTCAAAACCAGCAAGCAGCAGTGCTTCGAACAGTAACAGATCCGCAGCGATGAGACACCAGAGATAATAACGCGCGGCACGATGGGTTTCAGCATTGCTGTTCTGAATCAACATTCCATAAAAGCCATAACCCATGAGTGTGGAAAAGCAAAAGAAAGCAACCAGGTCATTGGCTAAAACAGTGCCCATATTCCCAGCTAGAGTTAGTAGAAAGAATGTCGTGGCAGTGCGATCGTTTGAAATATCATTTTTTGAGAACGCGGTGCTTGTTGCAGCAATGAGCCAAATCATGACCGTCATTGTTAGAATCCAACGCATTTCTCCATTAATTGCAAGTTCACTTTCAAAGATTATCCAGGGTAGCGCGAGAAAAAATTCACCCGGCAATAGAGTCACTATAATTGCCGGAATGATGGCAATATAGCGTGGCCACGGTAGTCGAGAATGCAAGGCCGGGATGGCCAGCAGCAAAGGGAATATCACCGCAACCCATAACATGATGCCGAAGGTCGTTACGTTCATGGCTTATAAAACTCCCGTTGCGCTACTATTTGTCCCCATTCCAACGGACTGAATGGTGCTGATGCCAGGATGCCTGCAGCTAGCGCTAACACGGCTGTCACGATTGGTGGAAACAACAGTGGCCAGGCAGTCTCTTTTCGACCAAAATCGTGCTCGTGAGGCCAGTTGTTAGGAGGATCTCGAAACCATGCGCGATGTAAGATTGGCAGAAAATATGCCGCGTTTAACAGGCTGCTACCAGCAAGCACGATAAGCACCCAACCTTGGCCAACTTCAAGCGCTCCTGTACCAAGATACCATTTGCTGACAAATCCCGCGATCGGCGGCGCACCTATCATGCCGAAAGCACCGATGGTAAATGCGGCCATCGTCCAGGGCATGCGTTTTCCTACACCATTCATTTCGCTAATTTTATGGATGCCCAGTGTTTCAGCGAGATTCCCCGCACAAAAAAACAGTGTGATTTTCATCAAGCCCTGGTGCACAAGATGTATGATGCCGCCGATTGCAGCAATAGGCCCTGCAATGGCAACACCTAACGCAATGTAAGATACCTGACTAATCGTTGAGTAGGCCAGCCTGCGTTTCAGATCATCCTGAAACAGGGCGCGTAGCGAGCCATATATTATTGTAAATGCAGCCAGCCACGCGAGCGGACCAGTAACCCCTAAATCGGTAGCAAACTCTACTCCGAACACATCATAAACAACGCGTACAATACCAAATGCACCAGCCTTTACCACAGCGACTGCGTGTAAAAGAGCGCTGACAGGAGCCGGAGCAACCATTGCTTTGGGTAGCCAGCCGTGTAGTGGAAATAAAGCTGCCTTTACCCCAAATCCCGCTATTAATAGTGCGAAGATGATGATTAGGCTTGTATGATGCTCTGCTCCTATCTCACTGAGAAATCCCCCCTGGGGTGCAAATTCTAGTGTACCAGTCAGTGAATATAACCAAACAGTGCCAATCAATAATAGGGCGCCACCAAAAATGGTATATCTGAGATAGGATTGTCCAGCACGACGTGCTTCTTCGGTGCCACGATGAACCACAAGCGGGTAGGTGGCGAGTGTTAATAATTCATAAAATAGTAAGAAAGTGATTAGATTTCCAGCTAACGCAACACCTATTGTTGCGGTAACACACAGACTGAAAAAACCAAAAAAGCGACTGCGATTTGGTGAATCTTCTAAATAGGCAATGGCATATATGGTTGTTACTAGCCACAATATACTGGAAAGAGTGATAAACATCAGCGACAATGGCCCAGCTCGAAGCACCAGCTCCAAACCTGGCAACAACATCAAACGAGTCTCAAAATGTTGCCCATGATAGACCCCCCACAACATCCAGCCAACCAGAAAGAGTTTAACCACTGCACCAAATAAGTTAAGTATTGTGCGCAGCCTAACCCTGTGCTCCGCGAGGCCGAAAATAATCAGGCCAGGTAACATCGAACTGATAACCACCAGAACGGGAAGCCAGGTATTCCAGTTCATGGTGTGACCTCGCTGATGCCGAAAGGATTGCCGATGTTTAACAATGACAATACAGGTATGGCTAGAAATCCCAATAGCACGGCTGCGATTGCAAGCAATAGTGCTGACCATTCCATACTAGCAGGAACGGCTTTTGACTCGTGAGGAGAGGGTGCCTGGGTGAATGTATGTCCCAGAACTTTGAATATATAAGCGGCAGCGAGTAGACCACCAAGAATCATCACGATAACAATCTCCCATCGCCCTTGTTTTATGGCAACTTCAAGCATCAGCCATTTACCGATGAAGCCGCCACTCGGCGGCAAGCCCATTATGCTCATACCAGCGAGTGCGAACGCAGCAGCAGCTAGTGGCAGACGTTGCACGACTCGATCAAGATCTGAAATACGATCATGCCCACCGAAACGCAGCATATTACCCGCCGCCAGAAACATCGCAGCTTTGGCAAGGGCGTGAGAAAATGCCAGATACATCGCAGCACTCCAGGCCGCAACACCAGCGGCAGTGGCGAGAGGAAAGGCGAGAAATAAATATCCGATTTGTGCCACCGTAGAATAGGCAATCATCAACTTTAAGCGAGTTTGACGAAGGGCCTGCACTGATCCCCAGAGTATCGCTGCGGCACCGAGTAGGCCAAACAGAGTGCTCACATCAGTATTGCTGACTAGTGGGCCGAAAATTTCCAACCACAGTCGTAACAGAATATAAAAAGAAGCCTTCACCACCAATGCAGAGAGCAGTGCGCTCACAGGCGGCGGGGCACTGCCGTGAGCTGGGGGTAGCCAGAAATGTAGGGGGAATAATGCCGTTTTGAGCATTAGACCTGCGGCTATTAAACCAAATGCCGCCCAGATGACAGGCGAAGCCTCGGCACGTTGTGCTAACAACGTAATATCTACGGTGCCGAAGCCGTGATAAAGTAATGCAACACCGAGCAGATAAACTAATGACCCTAATAACGTAGCCAACAGGTAGCGCATTGCACCAGTGAGTGCATTTTTGCCACCTGCTAATCCCGCTAGTGCCACCGCTGCCAGTCCCATCAACTCCAGAGTGACGTAGAGATTAAAAATATCAGCAGTAAGAAACAGCGCGTTCAATGCACCGAGAAGGAATAACCAGATCGGCCAGAATCGGGTTGAATATCCCCGTTCGAAATAGCCCGCCGAATAAACACTGACACCCAATGCGACAAACGCTGTCGCAGCGAGCATCAGTAGGCTCAGCCCATCCGCATACAAATCAATACCCAGCGGTGCTCCCCAGCCACCGACAGCGTGGCGATAGACGCCATTGTCGAAAATTTGCCAGCCTAGCCCCAGCACAGATAAGGCAGTGAAAAAGACTGTCATTAATCCGGTGAACTTTGCAATTCCCGAAAATAGAAAGCAGACGATACCTCCTAATAGAGGTAATAAAATCAACACAGCAACCCAGGGGAACTCCTTGAATACAACTTCCATGGACTAGTCTCTATCCTTCTCGGACAATTCGGCCCTGCCTGTTTCTGCTGCAAGTTTTAACATCAGCGTTAGTGCAAGTGCTGTGGCTGACACGGCAACAACAATACCTGTGATAACCATAGCGTGAGGTACGACATCAGGCTGAGTTTCACCAGTACGTTTTGCCAGTGCTATCAGTATCAGGAAGATTCCGCTTCCCATGACATTAAGTGCCAGGATCTTACGTAACAGATGTGCATAGTTAATTAAAGCATACAGGCCTACAGAAAACAGACCCACACCGATCAGTGCATAAAAATACATATTAAGCTTCCTGAAAGTATTTACAAAACGGCGGAATTGCGAACATGCAATAGTTTTTTTTGTACTTAGGAGTATTCAAATGTGCTCCTTGTCGCTATGTGGAGGCTCGCTGAGAAACAATGCCGCCAGGATTACAGCGATGGACAATGTGGCAGTTGTTTCCAGTGCAAATATTATTATGCCAGCATACTCAACGGGGAACGCGAGCAACTGACCTTTTAATAGGTAAAGCAATGCTGCTGTTATAGCAAATAGCCCAGGTCCGGCAACAAGTATAAGTCGAAACGGTAAGGTAGACAGATAACCTCCAGGACGCCAACCCATTAATAACAACAACACACCGGCAGCCGCAAGTACTGAACCTGCCTGAAAAGCACCGCCGGGCGCATGGGCTCCAACCCATAATAGATAAGCCGCAACCAGAATTAGCACCGGGACCAGGCGTCGGGTTAATGTATCCAGTACTGGGCCGGGAGTTGTTTCATGTTGTGATGTTGTGCTGCCAAATGACCAGACGCCTAACAGAGACACTAACAGTACGAACATCTCTAGTAATGTGTCATAGCCACGAAAGTTGAGTAATACAGCAGTCACGGAATGGCTAACCCCACTGTTACCCATATTCGTCGCAACGTCATTGCTTAATCCAGCTGATATAGGTGGCATAGAAAAAACGACATAACCAAGCCCGATTGCAACTAAAAGTAGTGCTAAAGGAGTCATGTAATGTAATGTCTGAAAATTTTCACTGTCCTGTTTTAGTTGTTGTGTTGTCCCTTTGTTGGTTTCAATAACACGTAATTTTGCTAAAGCTGTCAATAACAACGCGCCAGTTAGGCCTGCACCAATGGCTGCTTCAGCAAGAGCGACATCTGGAGCATCAAGACGCACCCACGCCAGGGCCATTAACAAACCAAAGGCGACAAACAACACAATAGCTTTTAATAAATCCTCACAGTTGAGCAATATCCAAGCTAAGTACAACAAGCTCAAATTCAATAATGCGTCGAAGCTCAATGCCAATAATGTTAGCGTTTCCATAAACGAATACCTCGTTGTAAAGCGCCACTGGCAATCAAGTTGGATACACTGGCACCTGCAAACATCACCAGTAGCCAGATTAAAATTAATTTTCCGGCACTAGCTAAGGATTCAGATTGTAAAGCCAGGCCAATTACGATTAAACCCAGTCCGACATTATCAGCTTTGGTCAAGGCATGAAGACGGGTGTATATATCCGGAAAACGAAGCAGTCCCAGTGTTCCTGCCAGGAAGAACAGAGCACCGGCGATCAGCAATATTGTCGAAAGGTAATCAATCAGTGTCATGTCGTGGATCCTCATCAGGCCAGGCACGACGCACAAATGCCACGGCTGTTACCGCAGCCAGCAATGCAAACACCAATGCGACATCACGTAGGGCTGGATCTCCCGTTGCTTGCGCAACAATTAGCAAGATTGCCACAGCAGTGGTGCCAAATAGTTGCGCCGCTAGCATACGGTCAGCAGCCGTGGGGCCTCGAAGTACACGCCACATACCAGCGATGAGGTTTAGTAATAGAAAGAGTGCCAATAGAAAGTAAATCGCTTGCATCAATGTTTAACTCTCCAAAGTGACAGGTGTCACAAAGCCAGGTGGTTTGATTGCAAGTACAGAGCAATCGAGTTGATTCAATACCGTTTCCGCTGTATTTCCCATGATGAATCCAGGAATTCCAGTGCGCGCCACAGTCCCCATAACAACAAGATCAGCGTTGATACGCTTCGCTACTGCAGGTATTTCCTTGCGTGCCGACCCTTTTACCAGATGTTTTTGGGGCTTAAGATAATTGAGACTTTCTTTGCTGAGAGAGCTAGTGGCATCACGGACAAGTGAATTCAATCCAGATTCGTGCTGTTGTTTTACATGTTTGATGTAATTTTCAATCTGTACTTCGGTAGTATTTGCTCGTGCACCGCGCAAGGCATTCTCAGCAATAGCTTCCCAGGTGTGAACAATATGTAGTTCAGCAAAATCGGATAACGCTAGCGAACTGGCTATTTCAAGTATCTGCTGACTTAATGCTTGGCTTGTTTTAGTTTCAATTTCGGGGGATGTCTCATTAATATCTACTGCGGCTAGTACACAGCGATAAGATTTCGGCGCAGTCGGTTTGATAAGCCATACAGGGCAGGGACATTTACGCAGCAAATGCATATCGTTGCTACCGAACAAACGATCCAGCCAGTCTTGCTTTTCGGGAATCTTGATAACCAGGTCGTACTCGTTGCGAAGAACTTCTCGAACTATTTCAAGAAATGGCACACCATTAAGTGTTTTTGTTCGCATCTTTACCCGTTTGCGGTATGGCTTAAGCAATGATTCCAGATCTTGCTGTTGGCTGCTTGCTACGGCCTCCTGTAACTCAGTAGCAATTGGTTTATCCGTCTGCAAAACAAAGCTTTCGCTAGCGTTTTCACTCACCGCAACGACGGTCAAATTTGCCTGATTATTTTCTGCCAGAGTAACAGCTCGCTCCAGAGCAGGAAAACATTCTCCATCAGTTTCTATCACGCACAGAATATTTTTAAATCGTTGCATTTCGTTCACCTATTTTAAGGAAGTATCCAGGGATATCCCAAATATCCTCGCTACACGTTGTTCCACTGAAATTAATTCAGTCAGGAAATCTTTTTGACTGTCCAGTACATGTACTCTTAAAACACTTTGATTTAACTCAGTGATCAATGTGCCTGGTAATAAACTGGCAATGTTAATCATCAGTACCTGCGGCAATCCCGGTGGTAGCAGCAGTGGATATTCAATAAGATTCGGGGCTATGGGTAGATTGGGATGAAATGCACGCCGAGCCACATCAATCCCGCCAAGCAATGATCGGAATAAAAAAAATGGTATGAACTTTAAAATCTCAAACCAACGTAAATTAGTGGCAGGCGGAAACAATATAACACTGGTAATTACCGCAAATAATACGGCAGGTACACCAATCCACCATGATGTCAGATTGCCGTCAGCAAGAATCCACCAGAGAGCAGAATATTGAATTCCGCGTGAAATAATGGTCGACCAGATCATTTTGTCTTCAGTGCTAAAATTTAGTTAACGATAAGTTTAACAGTATTCCGAGTATCGTCACAGTTGTCTATTGTAATCTGTAGTATAAATGACAAATGAAGTTGCGAAAAAGTTGCAAAGATATTCAGATGTATTTGTAGGATAGATTCTTACAAGAATAGAAAATTAGCTAAATGATTTTGAAATAAACAAAAAATATACAAGCTATCGTTCAGAAGTATATAATGTTCTTATAGTAATATTTTGACAATTTAAAAGCGCTTTTCATTATGAGCTCTACTGTTCATAAAATCACCGAGATAGATAGTAATTAAAGAAAAAAAGGAATTGTATGTTTCGTTTGATATTGCAAGCCGCAGTTAGTTTTTCTCTCATTTTTGCTGTTACCTTTGTGACTAAGGCGGATGAACAAGTCTTAACCGTAGCTATCAAACAGGCTCCACCATTTGCAATCCAGGGTAATGATGGAAAATGGCGAGGCATTAGTGTTGAATTGTGGGAATCTATTGCCGATGATCTGAATCTTAAATTCGAATATCAACAGTCCCCCGATGTTGTTACGCTCATGGATCAGCTCAAGAAAAAGCAGGTTGATCTTGCGATAGGTGCTATAACAGTGACCGCAGAGCGCGAGAAATTTTCTGATTTTTCTCATCCTTTTTTTACAACCGGTTTAGGTATTGCGACTAATACTGAATCCACAAATATTCTCTCTTTCGTTAAAGGGCTGTTTAACTGGCAATTGCTTCAGGCGGTTTCCGGTCTACTTGTATTGCTCTTGATAATTGGCACCATCATCTGGGTTCTTGAGCATAAAAAAAACCACCAACAATTCGGTGGTAATCCGGTGCAAGGGATTAGCAATGGTTTTTGGTGGTCAGCAGTAACCATGACAACCGTGGGTTACGGTGATAAAGCCCCGGTTACGTTTACAGGACGAGCCTTCGCTACTGTATGGATGTTTGCCAGTATAATTGCTATTTCAGGTTTTACCGCAGCGATCGCCTCTGCTATTACCGTGCAACAATTGTCAGGTGCAGTATCGGGACCTGACGATTTACCTGATGCCAAAGTAGCTATAGTTGATGGATCCTCGAGCATTGCATATTTGCGCGACAAAGGAATATATTTCCAGGGTTATCCTTCAATAGAAGAGGCTTTAACAGTGCTTAACGAAGGTTCGGTGGATGCGGTAGTTCACGATGCTCCACTTCTACAATTTCTCGTTAAAAAGAATCAATTTAATAATGTGAAAGTGTTAGGTGAAACATTGCAAAGACAAGATTATGCAATTGCCCTAAAATCGGCTAGCACCTTGCGGGAATCAGTTAACCGTTCGCTGCTTGAAAAAATTTATTCACCTAAATGGCCAGATATATTATTTAAATATCTTGGGCATCAATCTATATAGACGTTTAAAGCTATATAGACGTTTAAAGTTGAAGTACTATATTTAATCCAAATACTTCATGGTGGATAATTCAAGAATTGTACATTTGCTCGCTTGCTTTTAGTTCTGAAACTATAATCAAACCGGCGCAACAGCCTTTCGCTCAATTAGAATACTGTTTGTGAAATTTAATTGCTACGCGATAAGCTCAATAATTCATGTGATATTCAGGTTTGAGTTAAACTAAATTACAAGGTATTTAAAGTTAATGGCACGAAGTAATTACTCTTTTATTAATCGTATTAGCTATCTCGTTTTCATCTCTTTTCTAGTGCTCGTGGCCTTCACATCTCCAGTAAGTGCAGTCGACAATGAGGAGCAAGATGACGAAATTGTAAGACTCGGACGTATAGTAGCAGATTTTGCTTACAGTGTAATTCGAGAAAAAGACCACAACATTAAAGCTCGTCAGCAACTTGAGATCGAAAATAATGAGTTAACAGGCAGTGATATTACACCTTCAATACTTGAACGTGCGCGGCTTGATATGGAAACAGATCGTTCTAAATATAACAGTTTGATAGCACGCTTGAGCATGCGAGACAATTCGTTAGATCAACTCAATATTGAACTTCAGTTAATTGAAAAGGAAATAAAATCAACTGTCGAAGTAGAGGGTGATGTAGGGTCTGAATTACTTGCTACGCTTAAATCAAAGTTTGAAAAAACTGAACGAGTCAAATTGCTTACCGAACAGCTGCTAATTCACTTGCAGGAACTCGTAAAACAGGTACAGACAAAAACTTCACTATCTAATGATCGCTTTAACTTGCTACAAAGGCGTTTCACACTATCTTCAATTAAATTGAATGTGGTTAAATCAGCTAGTGAAAAACGAATAAAACGTGATATCGACTATTATTTATCGCAAGCCGCAAAGAATAGAAACAGTGCTGATGCTGTTAAAGGAGATACTGAAGCAGCATTAGTTGAGAAAAAATATTTTGAGTTGAAAAGTCAAATTTCGGACGAATTAGTAGAGCTTAAGCAAAGCGAACTTAAACTTGTTCAACTTGAACAATCCTTGAATAGCTCTGTGGCTTTGACGCGGGCCGAATCAATACCTGTCAACGTGTTGAGATCTGCAAAAATAAAAGTCAATGAAATCTACATGACGCTACAAACGGAAATAGACCAACTCATCCGTAAGTATGACCTGGTTAATATTCAAAGATCCATTATATTAAAACTTGAGCCTACTACGGGTACGGAAACAAAATTTCAGCAAGAGCAAATAGCATTGTTCGATTCTGTGCTCAAGGAAAATGTAAGCTTACAAAATTTCGCTCAGAATTTGTTGGCGAAGAAAGATACAAATATAAAGCAGTTTGATACTATGATTAGTCTTGGACTGCATCGGGAGTTGACTGAAAGAAGGGTGCTACCACCTGATTTCGAGGGTTGGCAACATCTTGCAAAAAATATAAAAGCGATACCCATGCGTGTGGCAGATCAATTTGCACATACATTTCAGGAAGTAATCAACGGCTTTCAACAGGCAACCGCCACTAAATATTTTCAATTCATAGGTGTTTTAAGCTTATTAGCGGTGTTTTTTGTTGCACTACGCTGGCTTATGAACAAGTGGCTGAGTCAACGTCATGCTGACAGTACATTGACAGCACCTATTGCTGCATTGAACACCAATTTAATATTGTTACTGGCACCTACTGTATGGATTCTTGTTTGGTGGTTATTCTCATTTTCATCTAAAACACTTTGGCTATTGTTAATTGTTTTTTCCCTATGGCCAGCAATTCGCTTTCCACTTAATCTCGCACGTTCCTTATTGCTTGACAGTGCCACTTATGACAATCGGCCGACAAGATTACGATTCTATCGCAGTCTGAGATGGGCAGTGATTTTGGTCGTGATACTCGCATCGATGTTTATTATTGCACACACCGTGGTGTTACTACCTGCGGTGGCTGATATCATAGATCGGCTATCGATGTTATGTTTTCTGCTTATCATGATTCCTACGCTGCAGTTGCGCTCCTTAATTATATCCAGTTACGGTTCAGAATATAAGCTGAACAAGTGGGCACGTTTTGCCGGTGCGATAAGCTTCACGGTTCCCCTCGCAATTTCAATTTGCGCAATCATCGGGTTATTAGGTTATGTCAATCTTGCATGGAGTATTGCGCAGCATTTAAGCTTATTTGCGCTTGTGTTGGGGTTGTGGAGAATCGCCGTTGGGGTATTGAGAGAACTAACTGCCTATACCAATAAGGTCATGCAAAAACGACTAAGCGGAGCAGAGTTTTGGTTGAAACACTTTGTGATGCCACTCTATAAAATTTCAACAGTCGCTGTGGCTTTTGCTGCAGGTTATTTTTTATTTTGGCTATTCGAATGGAGTGAAGATACGCCGGTAATCAGCGCTATACCCATAATTATGGACACTCAACTCGTTAAACTGGGTGAAACCGCATTACGTGTACAGGATGCTGCGCTGGCGGCGTTTATTATCTTCCTGGTTTTTTGGGCCGGTAGCTGGAGTAAGCAAGTCAGTTATCGATTGGCCTATGTAAAAATTTCTGATCTTGGTATTCGACAGAGCTTGTCTACATTCACCCAATATGTGGTGATTGTAATAGGCTTGATGCTTACATTAAAAGTCATCGGACTTGATTTAACAGCTATGACAGTTTTTGCCGGTGCATTGGGTGTAGGTATTGGTTTTGGCTTGCAAACTATAATCAATAATTTTGTCAGTGGGATTTTGTTATTGGCCGAACGGCCACTTCGTGTTACTGATGTCGTAACAGTGGATAACTTTGAAGGTGAAGTTACCAAAATAGGTATACGATCTCTTTCGGTAAAGACCTTTGATAATCAGGAAGTAATTATTCCCAACTCATCTGTTATAACGAAGCCGTTTACCAATTGGACTCGTGGTGATGATATTATGCGTACCTTGTTAATGGTGGGAATTAGTTACAAAAGTAATCCTCAACAAGCTATGGATGAGGTACTAAAAATTCTTAAAACGCAAACTGGTGTTTTATCCACACCTGCACCGAAGGTGTTGTTGTGGGACTTTGCTGAGTCTGCGGTTATGCTTCGTATCCACTTTTTTTCAAATATAAACGGTACGATAGGTCGAGGCGATTTAAGGTCAATTGTACTAATGAGTATCTGGAATCGATTTGAGGAGTTAGGTATTGAAATTCCGTTCCCACAACGGGATGTTCACGTTCATGGATGGCCGCAATCTCAGGATGATTTAATCCCTAAGGCGCTGCCCGGTAATTGATCGCTGCTGCAGGCGATTTATTGTAATACTATAACGGTATAAGCAATGTAAATTGATAGCAATATGCCACCTTCGATTCGGTTCAGGCGCCAACCAGAAATAATGAATGCAATTAATAGTAATGCGGAACCTGCCATCACCCATTGATCAATATTTACGATACGCTCATTGACCGGTAATTCTGTTATCAAAGAAGAAATCCCGAGGATACCCAATATATTAAAAATATTGCTACCTAAAATGTTGCCTAGAGCTACATCAGTATGACGTCGAAATGCGGCAATGACAGACACAGAAAGTTCAGGTAGGGAGGTGCCAACGGCAATGAGAGTTAATCCTATTATAGTTTCTGAAATACCGAACTCTGTGGCGATTTCCACAGCAGACGTTATCAATAAATGAGCACCCCCGATCAAAGCAGCTAGTCCTATTGCGACAAAAGTAACTGATAACCAGATTTTTTTTGGCAGATGGGTTATTTCTTGTGATTCATGTTTATGAAGTTCCGCAATTGGTAGGGTGGTGTCTTTTTTTTCAGTTTTATACGTATAAACCAGGTAGGCTAATAGGGCACTTAACAATAAAATGCCGTGCCAGTAAACCAATAATCCAGTAAATGAAAACGATATGAGTGCAGCCGTTGCGACAAGCATAATAACACCATCACGTTTTACAATGGCGGGTTGAACAGAAATAGGATAAATCAGCGCGCATAAGCCTAGTATCAACAGAATATTTGCAATATTGGAGCCGACCACATTACCAACAGCGATGTCGGGGTGGCCACTTAATGCTGCGTTTACAGAAACAACCAGTTCAGGTGTGGAAGTGCCAAACCCGACAATTACCAGTCCGGCCAGTAGCGGAGACAGACCAAATCGATTAGCAACACCCAACGCTCCACGAATCAATACATCGCCGCCTATCACTAGAAACCCCAAACCTAAGATAAAAAGTAGATATGTCATATTTCAGTCCTTTGTACGAAATTTCAAATATTACTTGGCAACTTAAGCCTGAATAATTATCTGATGGTGCTTAAAAGTTTAGCACCGATATGTATTTTCTTTAAATTTCTACTTCATCTTTTGCAGATGGAATATTTGCGTGCCAACCTAAACGCTCATGAAATTTATTCTGTAGCTCCAACATTTGGTCTAACTCACCATGAACTAGATAGAGTTCGGGTCTAGGCTTTTTAAAATTTCCTGCCCAGTCGAGCAGTTGTTTTTGATCCGCATGGGCTGAGAGTCCACCCAGGGTATGAATCCTGGCTTTAACAGCAATGTCGTTGCCAAGAATGTTGACATGTTCAGCACCATCAACCAGAGCGCGCCCAGTACTTCCATTAACCTGAAAGCCAACAATAATAACATCCGTTTTACTGCGCCAAAGTTGGTTTTTCAGATGATGAACGATGCGACCGCCCGTACACATACCGTTGCCCGCGATAATGATGGCACCGCTAACTATGCGATTTATTTCCATGGACTCATCAGTGCTGCGAGTACAGCGTAGAATGGGGAGCCATTCTGTCCAATCTTTTTTAATGGCAACATCAAAAGCGGCGCTATCCTCTTCATTAAACAGATGTGTGTGACGACGATAAATATCACTCGCGGTGATGGCCATAGGGCTGTCGAGAAAAACCTGTCGTTGTTTCAATTTACCAGCACGGTAGAGTTTGCCCAGGTAATATAATATTTCCTGGGTGCGACCAACAGAGAAGGCGGGTATGAGCACATTGCCGCCATCTAACGCTGCGTTATTTAATGCCTGTTCAAACTCTTCTAATGTGTCAGGTAGAGAGCGGTGCAGACGATCGCCATATGTTGATTCGAGTAACAGCACATCAGCGTCTTCTATTGTTTCAGGATCCCGCAGTAACGCTTGATTGTCGTTACCTAAATCGCCAGAGAATACCAGTTTTTTTTGTTTGCCTTGGTCATTAATAAATATTTCTACGATGGCTGAACCGAGTATATGGCCTGCTTCACGAAAGCAGATATCAATATCGGAAGTAATGTTCAGTTTTTCTCCGTAAGGTATTGCATGACGCTGGCTTAGTAATGCCTCAACATCATCAATACTATATAAGGGCTCAATTAAACTCTTCCCAGCTCGTCGTCGTCGTTTGTTCTGCCATTCCACATCTTTTTCTGCCAGGTGGGCAGAATCTTTTAACATAAGGTCGATTAAATCGTGAGTGGCAAGCGTGGAATACACTGTACCTGTAAAACCATCTTTACTCAGTTTTGGCAGCAAACCAGAGTGATCAATATGTGCGTGGGAGAGCACGACAGCGTCGATTTCGTGTGGATTAAAGGGAAAGGGTTTAGCATTCAAGTCTTCGGTTTTAGCGCTCCCTTGAAACATGCCGCAATCGAGAAGAATAGTTGAAGTATCCGTTTTTATAAGGTGGCAGGATCCCGTCACCTGCCTGGCTGCGCCGATAAACTGCAAAGTTGCCATCACGTACTCCTTCATAGAATTTCTTGTATTTAGCCCGGCTAATTCATGAATTCACGAATGCATGAATTAGCCGGGTTAGAAAGGAATATTATCATTATCTAAAGTAAATTACACGGTTACGACTGTTGAGCACTATAATATCTGGATAATAAATATTATTTAGTGATGAGGTGGATGAAATTTATGAAAGATGAATTAATTGATTTAGAGAAAAATCCGTTTCCCACAGCGGCAGAAGATGTGGAAGCGGCAGAATTGTCCGTTGATACTATCCAGACGCGCTCACCAACATATCGATTAGCCTATACCGATCAGGATTTTCTTCTTCGTGACGAATTGCGACCAGTGCGTTTGCAATTGGAGCTGCTAAAACCTGATCTCGTGCAATCTGATGAGGGTATAGAGTCAACGATAGTGATCTTTGGCAGTGCTCGCATTCCTGATCAAGCAACCGCAGAAAAGCAATTAAAAAAAGCAATGCGTTTAGCAAAGGATGATCCTGAAGACAGTAAACTACAAAGGAAGGCAGTTGTTGCACAGCGAATCTGGTATAACAGTCGTTATTATGACGAGGCACGAAAATTGGGTGCTTTAATTACTGAAGCTACACTTTCTCCTGATCGTTGTGAAATGGTGGTTATCACCGGTGGTGGTCCAGGCATTATGGAAGCTGCTAATCGGGGAGCTATGGATGCAGGTGGGAAAAGTATTGGATTAAATATTGTTTTACCATTTGAACAAAAGCCTAACCCCTATATCACACCGGAACTTTGTTTTCAGTTTCACTATTTTGCTATTCGTAAAATGCATTTTCTAAAACGTGCGCGTGCGCTGGTGGCATGTCCTGGCGGTTTTGGTACCATGGATGAATTATTTGAAACACTCACCCTGATTCAAACATGCAAAATTAAACCGGTGCCGATATTATTACTCGGTAGTACTTTTTGGCAGCGTGTTATTAACTTTGATGCGTTAATGGAGGAGGGTGTGATTAGCGAAAAGGACTTAGAACTTTTTGAATTCGTGGATTCGGCTGAGGAAGCCTGGCAAGCAATCAAAAATTATTACAAGCTATAAATCGTTAAAAAAGCAGATGATCAATGAAATATATCCAAAGGACTCTGCTTTTTATGCAATAACTTTTTTATGCTTCAGGATCTTTTTAACTAACATTATCCAGGCTGGGCTAATTAAAAGTGAAATGGAAATAACAGCAACAGTCATCTGATAACCAAAATCTGAAATAATATGTGCCTGTATACCAACAGCTGCCAGTACGAAACTGAACTCTCCAATCTGGGATAACAATGTGCCTGCATAGAGGCTGTCTCGCCAGTTATCTCCCAGCATTTTAAGAATGACACCATTGATAAAGGTGTTAGTGATAATCACTAATACCACCAGTGCGCCAACTTGCGCCCATTGATTCATAATAAAACTCAAATCAACCAGCATGCCGATAGAAACAAAAAAAAGTGCGACGAACACCACGCGAAACGACTCAAGACTGTGATGTACCCAACGAGTCTCTTTTGCTGCACCGATTAGCATGCCAGCAACAAAGGCACCGAGTGCTGTTGATAACCCTGCCAGGCCGGTTAATAGTGAAAGCCCAAGGCAGATGCATAATGCTGCAAAAACGTGCATTTCATGATCGTCACCCAACAATTTACTCAATGGTAGATGAATTGTCTCCTTCACCGCAATATAGCCAACAATCACCGCCATGACAGCTGCACCTAATAGTTGTAACCAAATATTACTGGCTTCACCGTGACCACCGCCCATCATTGAAAGTATGATCAACATTGGAATCACTGCCAGATCTTGTGCGAGTAAAATTACCAGTACATTCTGGCCAACTTTAGAATCAAATTCTTTCCAGTCCTGCAATAGTTTTAATACCACTGCGGTACTGCTCAAGCTTATAACGAAGCCGATTAATACAATGCGTTCAATTGGCCAGTCCAGAAATGCTCCCAACGGCCAGACGCAGCCAACACTGATGATAATTTGCAAGAGAGTGCCGAGAACAGCGACTTTCCAGTTGTCGATGAGTTTTTTGGGAGAAACTTCCATGCCAATAAAAAATAGTAGAAGCACGACACCGATTGCTCCCAGTCGGCTAATCAAAGCTTCGTCAGTGATTAAAGCAATACCGTGTGGGCCGAGTATTACTCCCGCAATTAAGTAGCCGATAACGTAGGGCTGGCGCAGCGAACGCAATAATAAACCTAATGCAAGAACTGCCAATATAGCACCAACAAGATAGGGCATAATAGGGTCGAGGTGCATACTGGTCATTCCTTGATATTTTGAACGAGCAGCGAATTATAACAACTATCTATTTTATTTGTTAAATGATCTGATAGCAGCGATGAAGACAACGTGTTTCATAAAACGTAGCACCAGGCGTTATAAATAGCTTATCATTCGGGATAAAGCATACGTCACTCAATACTATAAAGCGGGAGTTGTAAATGGATGAGTTATCAGTCAATGTCTTTATCTGGCTAGGCATTCTGTTTTGCATTAGTCAGTCTGCGATGTTCTCCGGTTTGAATCTGGCATTACTGGGCATTGGCCGCTTGCGGTTAGAAGTCGAAGCTTCTAACGGCAATCCTGCCGCTGTGAAGATTCTGACATTGCGGCAGGATTTTAACTTTCTACTTACCACAATTCTTTGGGGTAATGTTTCCATTAACGTGCTATTGACGTTGTTGTCCAACTCCGTGCTGGCCGGGGTGGCGGCCTTCCTTTTCTCAACGATTTTGATTACCTTTGCTGGTGAGATCATCCCTCAGGCCTATTTCTCAAAACATGCTTTACGCATGGGGTCGATGTTGGCGCCGTTGTTGCGGTTTTATCAGTTTGTTTTATATCCTGTGGCGAAACCGTCTGCCATGATGCTTAACTGGTGGTTGGGTAAGGAAAGTATTCAATATTTTCGAGAAAAAGATTTGCATAAATTGATTCACAAACATATGGAATCTGAAGATTCAGACGTGAGTCGTCTGGAGGGTATCGGAGCCATGAATTTTTTCGCGTTGGATGATGTCGCCGTTACTCAGGAAGGTGAGCATGTGGACCCTGACAGCATCATCAGTCTGCCGACAAAAGACGGCGTCCCAGTGTTTCCGGAATTTGAACCTCATACACACGATGAATTTTTGCTCAAAGTTAACCGTTCCGGCAAAAAGTGGTTAATCATTGTTGATGAAAACAATCAACCTTGCCTGGTATTGAACGGTAATGCTTTTTTACGCGCAGCACTGTTTAGCAAAGAATTGATCAATCCCTATGTTTATTGCCACCGTCCTATCATCGTTACTGATTCAAAAACTCTGTTAGGTAAAGTGTTATCTCGACTGAAAGTTTATCCCACGTCAGCAGTGGATGATGTGATAAAGGATGATTTAATTCTCATGTGGGCAGATCAGAAAAGGGTGATTACTGGTTCTGACATTCTAGGGAGATTGTTGCGTGGTATTACACTGCGGGACAATAAAAAATTGTAGTAAGATAATTCTGGATTAATAACTATTAAGCGTTTAAAAAATAGCCGAAGTGTTAACCCGGATATTTCATGAGTTTGCAAATTTATCACGTAGTAATTTGATTCTACAAATGATTTTCTGATTGAGCGCCGGACTGGTGTGTCCGGTCGATTGAAGAAAATTATTTGTAGAATCAAAGGGCAAGTGAGAAAACGCAATATTCATGAATTATCCGGGTTAAATTATGTTCGATGATTTTTGTATACATTACGCAACTATTATCAAAATAAGAGAGTCTATTAGTAAGTTTATTTTTGTGTAGCTACTCAGTGTATTTCCCCTAAGAATGATGAGCTGAGTGTTTGGTGCTGTGCAGGTAGTAGAAACCGTTGTCTGCATGGATGCGGACATCGAGCGCCCATGGATGGGTCTACGCATGTTTCGGATACCTGTATAGCACCAAACGCGATTCGCTCCAAATACGCTGAATAATTACATTTTTGTTTGATATAAAATATGAATCAGGTGATTAATTAAGTATGAAATTACAGTTTATTTTTGTGCTAGTACTAATGTGTCTCTCTAGCAATTCTATTGCTCAGGAGGTTGTAGGTTGGGTTGAAAAAGTATTTCTCACACATGATAACATTGTGATTAAAGCCAAAATCGACTCAGGAGCTCGTCATTCTTCTTTGAATTGTGACTGTAAATCAAAAATTAATGATAAAGGAGAGAGATGGGTCCATTTAGAATTTACCAACTATAAAGGAGAATCTTTGGCGTTGGATAAAAAGGTTATTCGTCAGGCGGTTATAAAACGTCACAATGGTAAATCACAGGTTCGTGAAGTGATAAAACTTTATATTTGTTTGGGTACTGTAGGTAAAGAAGTTGAAGTTAATCTAATTGATCGAGGTGGATTAAATTATCAACTATTAATCGGGAGAAGTTTTCTGAAGGGTGATTTTTTAATCGATCCGGGTAAAATGTATATTAATAAACCAAAATGTGAACTATAATTCGAACCTTGGATTTATGGTACAGGGCCTTGTTCAAGTGGTTTATTGTCTTCGTCTTCCTTTTTACTCGATTTTGAATCGGTTTTTTGAGGTTCGAGCATCCAGTTTAGTCCAATTATTCTCATCCACTTTTTACCCTTATACAAACTTATTAAGATTACAAAAGCTGCAGTGATTAAATGTGCTTCGGGATAACTTAAAAGCCATAGGCCTAACAATTCCATTTGTAATATAAAAGCAACTATTGAAGAAACTACAAATGTCCATGCTAAACGAAGTAAGGCTATACTTGCTCCACTGGAATCCGCCAGACTGTATATTTTATCAATCATTGACGTTAAAATAATGATTGGTAGTAATACAATGCTACCATCTACCGCCAGGCCGAAATACATGAGTAAGGATACGCTGAATATCATCGATATTGCGACAAGGATAAAAACCATTGTTAAACGGGAAACTCTATTTAATCCTAATATCGGTGTGAACGAACGCCCAATAACACCAAGTATGGTGACAATACAGAGAATGATTCCACCTGTTATCCATCCAACTTGTGTAAGTGCTAATGCTAAAAATGTTGGTGTAAATGTGCCGTATACGTTAGGTCCAATAACTTGTCGTATAAAAACGGTTACCAGTGCACCAAGAGGTAGAAGCAGTAAAAAAGCCAATGTTAATCGAGTCGACAGGGAGAGGCGGTTCAAATCCAAAATTTGATGAAGGCTTTTAGCATCTTGGTCGAAAAAATTTATTGTTGGATCACGTTTACTGATTTCCAGGTCCATTTGTTTTAATTGAACCGTTTTTGGTAGTACTACAATCGATTCACCGTTCTTACGAACCGGTAAAAAATTTATTGGGACTTCGTTGACATACCCTTCATTTGGATCGTAAGCTAGCCACTCGTCATCAACATTAATTTCCATCCAATAATGTGGTTTCACTTCACTTTCTTCATCAAGAATCAGCCCGACCACTACCCGTGCTGGAATTTTTGAGGCTCGTGCTAAAGTTGTTAATAATCTTACTTTACCAAGCACGCTCGCATATTTGGCATCGATTATATCAACGACTTCATCCATGCCTTGTTCATCATCAGTGATAATTTTGTTAGTGCAATATTTAAATAAATCATTGAATACTAACTCAGGCTCTTCAAAATTATTATTGATATCGCTTAATAACTCTAATACTTCTTCGTTGTTAATGGGTAATGTATCTTTGTCAGATGTATATAATTGTCGCCGCTCTGCATTAAGGTGATCCGTTTTTATAATGAAGTGTGGAATACCGATAGGGCTAACATGTAGTGTAAAATTTAATTTGATTGAGTGATCTTTCTGATTGGTAATACTAGCTACAATTTCACGAGTGCTATTTCTATTTGAGCGACCACGATCAATACGCATGCCCTGTAATGCGATGTTCTGTTCGATAACTTGAGTATGTTGGGTGTCGATAGGCGTAGCGACTCTGACATCATCATGGACTATACTATCCTCAAAGCTAAATTCCCAATTTAGCTCCCATAAACTGTCTCCTGCGGGCACACTTTTAGGGTCACTAAAAATAGTTCGAATAGAAATTGAAATTGTAGCTAACATAATTAGCACAATACTGAAGAGGATTGCTTTTTTGATTGAAGACATATGTCGTACCAACAATAAGACTGATTATCTTAATTTATACCGATTAAGAACAAAGTATACACATTTCCATCACTATTGCTCGTTGTGTTGCTTGTTGTATTATGTTTACAACTTTGTGAGATATATTTTGTTTTTTAACAAAATAGTTTGCCTGTAATGATAATCAATTTATTCAATTAAATAGGTTAAGCGCAAACCCAATAAATTTTGATGGTGATCTCTCAGTGTATTCGAAGAATCTAAATTGCTGTTGATCAATTGTTGAATATCTGCAGTAATATATAATCTATGATTAATTTGATAACGAAGGTAGGTTTCGAAGTGGTATGTATTTGCCCAAGTTCCGCTTGGGACATTATCCGAGAAAAAAATCTTTGCAGCGCCAGCGCCAAAAACAAAAGGTGTTTTGTTATATTGATAACTCAATCCGAAAAATCTATGGGCTAGAGAAACATTTTCATTTGATTGACCGAGTCGCAGGTTGATGCCATGTTTTCCCTCTCGATAACCAGAGAGAAAATAGGCCCCATAATTTTTTTCGTTCAATCGGTTTTCATCAAGGCTACCGTGGGCTTCGGTATGGCTCCAAATTCCACCACGAAATAACCACTTTTCTGTCTTATTGCTTAGCGATAGGATTGTAAATGCGCCTTTATCTTTGTCGGTTATATCAACAAGCTGTGAGTAAGATACATTAGGATTATCTGCTATACCATTTGAGGATGTCAGAGCAGCTCGAAGGATTGTTTGTTGACTTAGGTAATTTTCGTAAACTATGCCTAGCGTATAATCAGGGAATTCAATTGTAGGATTTTGTACGAATGAGACGCCAAGAAACTGTGAGTTCTCGTCACTCGCAATTCGACTTTGGTCAAAATAAGCGGTTACATCCAGTAGGCCAAGTGTCAGAGTTTGAGAGTTTTTCATAAAAAGACGATAAGCAAATTCAGAAATCTGAACACGGCCGCTACGATCTTTGTCCAGTGAACTACCTGCATCAGCGTTAGCTTCAGGCAAAATACTGGAAACACCTTGATTTTTTGGTGAGCTGTTTGCCTCAATATATGTGTATAACTCACCATTACCAATTTTCCAATTTAAAATGAGGTCAACAGAAACAGTGAGCTCACTTTTGATGCGCGTATCATTACTTGACTGAAAGGTTGTCGTTGCACCGCCAGAAAATGTTGGTTGAGTAAATGCAAAACAAGGAAAAGTAATTAACAGGGAGATAAAAACGCTTGTTACAGTAAAAAACAATTTACGATAATTTGCTAAGTTATCGTGTTTTATAATGCTCTTCATTTTATACATGTATAAATACTCGAACTAAAAAAAGTTAATCTACGTTCCCCGTCCGCTTGTGGCGGCCGCATACCCCATTGACTATATAAAACTGATTCGAGAAATTGCAACGACTATAAGTCTTTGCTAGTCATTGTATATGCTCAGCGAAGTGAAAGCGCATCAAAATTATTTTAAACTAATCATCTATGTTTATTGTCTGTTTGCCTGAGGTATTTTTCTTTTCATAATAGAAATTAAAAAAATCTTCAGTAATTTTTTGTTCCAATGTTATTGCTTGATTTGTCGGGCAAAATAAAGAAACAGTAAAATTATTTTTGCTTATGTTATTCGTGCTAATACGCACAGAAAAATCGGGTGCTGGCATAGCCATACCTGAACGGTTAACGATTAAGGCGTGATAACGTTTCCCAACCTCCTTGAATTCTGAGCAATACAGTTCTAGCTTATCACGTATTAATTGCTTTGCCTCAAAGATATTGACATCTGGTTGGGTATAGATAGAAAAACTATGGAATACAAAACGACGCATAAAGTGCATATTTCTTACAGATTGATTGAGAAATATGCTATTCGGTAGTGTTATTGTTTTACCGGTGTAGTCGTAACTATTATTTGTTTTATCGATCTCCTGCAGTACAGTGGAAAGCACATTTTGCTCAACCACTTCACCTCGAATATCACCTATTTCTATCCAGTCACCAACGGAAGAGATGCCTGCAGTTGTGCGCAATATTGCACCACTTAAACAAAGAATAAGTTCTTTGGAGGCAATTACTAAGGCGACAGCTACAGCTGCAATCGACAGTGCAAAGCGGTGAAGTTCCTGCCACCATATGATTACCCAAAGGAAAAAAATTAGTGCCAGTATCAGGTTTTTTGCACGTGAGGTCCAACGGAGTTGATCTTCGCTTAGTATTACTGATTTACGCCGAATTACACGTATTAGCAAAGCTCTCAACGCCATCAAAATTAGAGTAATGATGAGCGAGATGGCGAGTTTGTAGTTAAGGATACTAGTTAAGAAATCTTGCATTTTGAAATAATCACCAGTTACTTGTTAAAACAATCCCTTGATAGCGATTTGTTTAGGGCAAAGTGTTTTTTAAGCAATGTTTGGTCGCTAACGTTGGACAGGTTTCTGTGCAGTGTAGCGCCATAGTCAGGAAATACACATTTTCAATTCTTACTTAATCAAGAAATATTGTAAATTCAAAAACAGTAAGATGAATTTTTATCTGCGGTTATCACTGTACTCATAAATGACGGCGTAAATATATTGCCGCTAATAATATTATGAGCGAAAGTATCCAAAAGATCATGTAAGTTACCATGGACTGCTTTGCTTTGCGTTTCTCAATCCATGTACGGGGTTTTACGCCACGGACTAGAAAAACAATTTTAGCCGCTAGATTTACACAAACGATATTCACCGCTAATAGCAATGCAGCACCGAACGCTAATCCCATCTCACCTGATCCAAGCATCAAGCCGATAGTTGCAGTTGGTGGTAACAACGCTACGGCAACCATAACACCTACCAATACACTTGATAATCCGGTTGTTAAAGAAAGAACAGCAGCGGCACCTGAGGCTAGTGCTAAAACCACAGAATCAATGCCGACGCCGGTACGTGACATTAGTTCCGGGCTACTTAAGTCTATGGGTAGTATCAGCCCAATTATGAGTGAGAGGCTCAATGCTAATCCCAGACCGATAAAATTTGTCTTCAGGGATTTCCACATTAATGGGGTATCACCTAATGCTGCAGCGAGCGCAAGTGCGATATTGGGGCCTAATAGCGGCGCGATGACCATAGCACCGACGACGACTGCGACATTATTTTCGATTAAACCAATCGCTGCAACGATAGTGGATAAAAAAACCAACAGCAGAAAATTACTGTTTAACTCTGCATTTTTAGATACACCATAATAAAGCTCTTCTCGGGTTACTCCACTAGATTTGGTTTTTTCTTTCTCTTTATTTTCTATATCCACCTGAGGTAGTGTTGCTTCTACTGGTAATACTACTATCCGGGTTGTCTCATGCAAGGCAAGCAGATTCTGAAGCGCATCCATCACCGCTTGCCTGTGACTATCATCAACAAGCAGGCGCATAACCCGGCGTTCCTCATTGTCTGGCGAGCTGACAAACCATTGATCAACAGCACCGTGTTTCTTGGCGATTTTTTCTACACTACTAATATGGTTGCGATGAGCAACAACTTCTATAATTTTCATATGGTTTTTAATAATTTGATACGTGCTTAAAAAGGGGCTAATTATGCCAGAATACTGGAGATATCTATAGTGCAACTTTAAAACTGAAAAATGCTATTAAAAGGGTAATTTAGTCGTGCAGGAGAGGTTCGCTAAAGAAAATTATTTTTCAGTGAGAAAAGATAATTTAGAGGGACTGGCTAAGTAAGTTCAGCGCTAATTGAGAAGACGCTTGTGCCTGAGAAAGCATAGCTGTTGCTGCTTGTTGTATAATGAGGTTTCGGGTTAACGCCGATGTTTCTTTCGCATAATCTGCATCTTCAATTCTTGAGCGGCTTGCAGATAATGATTCTACATTAATTTCATTCACAGCAATTGCTGATTGTAAGCGGTTTTGTTGGG
>CALZHW010000042.1 GCA_945787125.1 uncultured Ectothiorhodospiraceae bacterium | reverse complement strand
TTAAAAATGGAGATGTTATTAATGAGTTTGAGGTGACTAATTGGCTTAAAAGTTGGGGTTCTAAGAATGAAAAAACACCGCCAAAAGTATGAAGATTGTATTTACGCCGGAGTCAGTTGAGGATTTTGTTCGTTTAAGAGGAATTATCGAAAGTAAAAATCCTGAAGCTACAAAAAGAATTGCCAATTCACTTCTTGAAGGAATTAAAAAACTAAAACAGTTTCCTTACATTGGAGTAGAAGTTACGATTGCTCCAAACCCTGAAATATTGAGAGATTTAATTTTAGGTAATTATATTGTTCGGTATTTAGTGCTTGATAAAACGATCAATATTTTGAGAATGTGGCATCAGAAGGAAGATCGAAACGGATTGTAACTAACGGTTATATGTGACGAAAAATCAAAACCATTAAAACAATTTGCAACTCGCTATATAGACTGCTAATGAGCAGATTCTTAACGGTGCTTTGCTAACCGAGCCCCTGGAACCGGTAAGATGTTGTTGGCTATGGCACTGGCGCGGGAGGCCGGTGAAATTTTTTTAAGCGCTGAGCAAACGTTGACTTAGTAATGTCTGCATGTCTCTACGACCATCCATTATTAAATAGATGAAAATACTATTGTTGATGATTCGGTAAATGATTCGATAGGGTTTGAAGTGAAATTCTCTGTATTCTCGTATGCCTAGGCTTGAAAGCTCTTTGGGATAAGTACCACGGGCTGGTTGTTCTTCCAAGCTGAGAATAATTTCCTCGATTTTATCCAGTACGTAGTCTGCATTTTTTAGAGAATCATGTTGTGCAATGTAAGCATCCAGCTCTTCAAGATCTTTCCTCGCGTTATCCGTAAGCAATACTTTATATTTCATTCATCTGCTTTCCGGCGTTTGCGCATGGTACGAATCACCTGTTTGGCGTTGTGTGTCTTGCCTTCTTCAATTTGCCGGTTACCCAAGGCTAGAATTTTTAGCAGAGCCATGGTCTCTTGGTTTTGTTCGTATGCTTTTATATCCTGCATAATCACTTTTGCCTCGCCATTTTGAGTAATGATCAAGGGTTCGCTTTGCTTTCCAAGTTGGCGGATGATTTCTGATGCATGAGCTTTGAGATAGCTAATGGGTTTAATATGATCGGAAAATTTCATGATCTGTTTCCTGGGTTTTTTGTAATTAAGTCTAAATATGGTCTATATATTGGTCGATGTCAATATTTAAAAAGGAGCCGATAAATTTACTGCTTGATAAAGTATATGCTCACCGCCTAGCTTGGCCAGCCTAAGTTTTTAGCGATGCACTTAGAGTTGCTATTTAGATCATACAAGATATTATCACCTGGATTTTACTAGAATTCGCAGTTGGATACATTGCAAGGAGGCGTGGATAACCCTTCAAGTCAGAGGAATAGAGAGAAGAAAAAATTATTGATATCAATTGGTTAGTAATGATATCGATAAGCACCCCCACATCCCCTTGCCACCACCGATGGGAAATTCAACAAAAAACTAAAATTCACAGATGTCATTACAGATGTTATATTCGTTACCTGATAATTTCTTGTGAATAGACCAACCAGAGGCATTCATGGCTTCAAAACCTGACAACTTTGCAAACAGAGCTAAAGGCCTTCGCACACAGCTAGGCCTATCTAATTGTTAGGCAAAAAACTGCGTAAGGATCTGAAATGATTTGGACATTTAAAATTGAATTATTAATGGGTGCTTTCAAACAAAGTAACTGGCAAGCTACGATTGAACTTGATTCATCCTCAACGCTAGAGGATATTCATTTTATCATTCAGCAGGCAGTTGATTTCGATAACGATCACTTATACGAATTTTATGTTTCTAGAACACCGACAAGTCATGACAAAACTCAGTTTGATGATGAAAATGAAGAAGTGTATACAACAACCATAGGCAGTATTTATCCACTAGGAAAAAATAAAAATCTATATTATTTTTTTGATTATGGAGATAGTTGGTTGTTCAAGCTAACAAAAAGTAGAAAGAAACCGCACCCGCCTGTGAAGGGTGTCAAGTATCCAAGAGTGCTTGAGGAGATTGGCCATAAACCAGACCAATACCCGGACTGGGATGAGTAAAGCGTTAAGCTTTTTTTAAAATAACGAAATAACATGCGACTAAAAACACCTTCAGCGATTAAAGAATGGGCTCGAGAAGTTAAGTGGGCGCTAGATGTTAGTGACGGGTGATACCCCTGGAGAATTACCACGCACAAGCATTTTTCTATAATCCTACTGCTCAAGCGAAAAATTCTTAATGATGTAACTGCCTGACTTCTCGTCACGCTCCAGTTCCAGCAATTTTCGCGCCTGCGCTTCTTCCAGTAATTGGCTAAAGCTGCGAAAACCATGATAGCTCTCGTTAAAGCCAGGTTTGCGCCGTTTTAAGGTTTGCTTGACCATCGACCCCCATACCTTTTCCTCCTCGCCGCGTTCTTCAAACAAATCCCCGATCGTAGCCAGTACAAGATCTAGTGCCTCCTGTTTCTTCTCCTCCTCAGACTGGGTCACCGTTTTGCGCACCGCCTTTTTTGCTGTCGTCTTGGGCTTCGCTTTGCGCTGCTTTTCGGAGCCTCGTACCAGGTCATCGTAATAGATAAACTCATCGCAGTTGGACGTCAACAGGTCAGAGGTCGAATTTTTGACCCCGACACCGATCACCACTTTGTTATTTTCTCGCAGCTTACTGACCAGTGGAGAAAAATCCGAATCGCCGCTGATAATCACAAAGATGTCGACGTGAGACTTGGTGTAGCAGAGATCCAGCGCATCCACAACCATGCGAATATCGGCGGAGTTCTTGCCGGACTGGCGCACATGAGGGATCTCGATCAACTCGAAGCTTGCTTCATGCATAACCACCTTGAATTCCTTGTAACGTTCCCAGTCACAGTAGGCCTTTTTGACGACAATATTGCCCTTGAGAAGCAGGCGCTCAAGTACTTTTTGAATATCGAATGCGGCATACTTGGCATCCCGCACACCCAGTGCAACATTCTCGAAATCGCAGAACAAAGCCATGTTCTGGGTCTTGGTTTTTCCGCTCATAATGTCTCCGGTTGCCACTCGCACCCCCTTTTGGGTTATTGATTAACCCTATTGTTACACAAAACTTTCCCTCTTGCTCAAACAAAGACTATACTTATTTCATACACGTTCCTTAGTCGATTTTATCGTTCTAATATAGGTAAGTATAGGAAACGAGAGGAGAGTTAGCATGCAACTGCCATTACAAATTACATTTCGTCACATAGAAGCATCCGAGGCGTTGGAAAAAAGCATCCGAGAGCATGCGGCTGAGCTTGATCAGTTCTACGATCATATTATGAGCTGTCGTGTAGTGTTCGAGTTAGGGCATAAACATCATCATCAGGGCAGGCTTTATCACGTGCATATTGATGTTACCGTGCCTGGTAAAGAGCTGGTAGTCAGCCGTGAGCCAGGGCAGCATCACGCCCACGAGGATGCCTATGTCGCCATTCATGATGCTTTTGATGCGATGCGCCGCCAGCTAGAGGACTTTGCCCGTAAGCAGCGAGGCGATGTAAAAAGTCATGAGTTACCTTCCCATGGCAAAGTCAGCGAACTGGTAGCGGATGAAAATTATGGCCGTATCCTAACGTTGGATGGGCGCGATATTTATTTTCACCGCAACAGTTTACTTAATGTCGACTTTGATGATTTAGACATCGGTATGGAAGTACGTTTTTCCGAAGAGGTGGGCGAACTTGGGCCGCAAGCTAGTAGCGTCAATGTCATCGGTAAACATCATATTGTGGGTTAACTATTTGTAGGTTAACTATTAAGCAGGGTAAATTCTAAACAAGTTCCCAAAAGCTTGTCTAGAGAGGTAGGCGGGTACAGATGATTTTATAATGTTGAGAATCTATGACTACTATAGCGCATGATATCAAGGACGTTCGCCTGAAAGAGAAAGGCGTTATTCGCACCGAGTGGGCCTTGCGGGAAATGCCAGTCTTGCGTCATTTGATGCAACGTTATGCCGATGAAAAACCTTTACAAGGGATACATGTCAGTGGCTGTTTACATATTACCACTGAAACGGCGAATCTCGCCCGCACGTTGAAAATGATGGGTGCCGATTTAGTGTTGTGCGCCAGTAACCCGCTCAGTACCCAAGACGATGTGGCCGCGGCACTGGTTCATCATTATGCTATTCCAACATTTGCTATTAAAGGCGAAGATACGCAGACTTATTATCAGCATATTAATGCCGCACTGGATCATCGTCCGCAACTAACCATGGATGATGGTGCTGATCTTGTGAGTGAGTTACATAAGTCGCGTCAGGATTTATTAGCCAACATGATAGGTGGCACCGAAGAAACCACGACTGGCGTGATTCGTTTACGTGCCATGGCCGGTGACAGAGCATTGCAATTTCCAGTTATTGCCGTTAATGATGCTATGACCAAACACTTATTCGATAACCGCTATGGAACCGGACAAAGTACCCTGGATGGCATTATTCGCGCAACGAATATTTTGCTCGCAAGTAAGGTTTTTACTGTGGTGGGATATGGTTGGTGCGGCCGTGGCATTGCAATGCGCGCCAAAGGACATGGCGCACAAGTCGTTGTGTGTGAAGTTGAGCCGTTGCGTGCACTGGAAGCAGCCATGGATGGTTATCAAGTGATGCCGTTACAGCAAGCAGCGGCGATATCGGATTTTATTGTTACCGCCACTGGAGACAAACATGTGGTTGATGCCGCTCATTTTAAGGTGATGAAAGATGGCTGTATCTGTGCCAACTCCGGTCATTTTAATGTGGAAGTGAACATTCCAGCATTGGAGTCTCTGGCCGTGAGCAAAAAGCGTTGGCGTGAATATGTGGATGAATACACTCTGCCAGATAATCGTCGTATATGCTTGCTGGCTGAAGGGCGACTAGTAAATCTCTCTGCCGCTGAAGGGCATCCTGCCACGGTGATGGATATGAGTTTTGCCAATCAGGTATTAGCGATTGATTATCTTGTTTCTCAGCAGAAAACCTTGAGCAACGATGTGCATAGCATGCCAAAATATCTGGATGAGGAAGTCGCAAAATTGAAACTTCACACTATGGGAGTTGCTATTGATACATTAACTGATGAGCAGCAAACTTATTTAACAACGTGGCAAGAAGGAACTTGAATATTAACGAAGCACATTTCACCGAACAACGTCTGAATATGGTGCGCACTATTGAATCAGAAGTGCGATATACTCGTGAGTACCTTGGCAAGTCAGCGCTGGATCATCATGTTATCGAAGTAATGAAAACCGTACCCAGGCATAAGTTTGTCAGCTCGGACATGCAGGATTATGCCTACGAGGATTCGCCGCTCTACATCGGCCACGGGCAGACGATTTCCCAACCATACATTGTGGCCATCATGACTGATTTGATATCACCAGCAAAAGATCATGTGGTGCTGGATATTGGCACCGGTTCCGGTTATCAGGCTGCGGTGCTTTCCCGTTTGGTTAAACAAGTTTACAGTGTTGACATAGTCGATGCACTAGCGCAACAAGCCCGAAATTGTTTCGCTGCGCTAGCCTACGAGAATATTGAAGTAAAAACTGCTAATGGCTATCAGGGCTGGCTGGAGCATGCGCCTTATGACGGAATAGTTGTGGCGGCCACAGCACCTTATGTCCCCACTGCCTTGGTCCAGCAATTGAAGCCAGGTGGTAAATTAATATTGCCGATAGGTGCAGGTTTTGGACACGAGTTGGTATTGATTGAGAAGAATCAGGATGGCACTACTGAACAAACGGATATTTTACCGGTGTCCTTTGTTCCACTGGTGGGTGATCATGAATTTGACAACGTATAAAAATATTTGCTCGCTGTAAACCACCCAAATAAATTAATCGTCCAGATTCAATTAACACTATGAATATTCATCGCGCAAATGATACGATAAAAAAAACAAGAAGGAGGTTCAATAATGCCATTTGTGAGTGCGCTAAACTCAGAATTACTTTATACAAAATGCGATCCGCAAAAATTTAGCTTTAATGTCTCTACAGAACTCGAAGACCTGAGTGAAATCATAGGTCAAACACGGGCGCTTGATTCCCTGCACTTTGGTATAGGTATAAAAAAGGAAGGGTTTAACCTGTTTGTGCTCGGCCCTCATGGTATGGGAAAGCACACGATGGCGCTTCGTTATCTGGAGCAACAGGCAAGTTCGGCACCGACGCCTGATGACTGGTGTTATGTCAATAATTTCATTCAGCCGCATAAACCGATTGCCATAACACTTCCGGCTGGTATGGGACACAGTTTTTGCAAAGACATGGATCAATTATTGGAAGAGCTGTTGAATGCTATCCCTCTCGCCTTTGAAACTGAAGAATACCGAGCCAAAGTTAAGGAAATAGAAGGCAGTTTTGAACAGGAACGTGAAAATGCCATTGTTGCGCTTGACAAGGAAGCAAAAGAAAAAGATATCGAGTTGCTTCGTTCACCCAGTGGTTTTGTTTTGGCGCCGGTGAAAGATGGGAAACCACTGCTTCCAAAAGAGTTTGACAAGTTGCCTGCCAGTGAAAAAGAGGCAATCGGGAAAACCATTTCTGCGTTGGAAGAAAAATTAAACAAATTGATGCAGCATGTCACCGAATCCATGCGTGAAGCAAGAAAAAAGATCAAGGAACTCAATCGGGAAGTAGCGATTTTTGCCGCTGGCCATCTGGTGGATATGCTGAAAAAAGAATATATCCAATTAGTCAAGGTCGTACAGTATCTGGAAAGTGTGCAGCAAGATGTGGTCGATCATGTGGAAGATTTTCGCAATCCTCAAGTGAAGAAGAATATCCTCGGCATGCAATACGAGGAGACACTAGATTTTCGCCGTTACCAGGTCAATTTGTTGGTGGATAATAGTGAGCTGAAAGGTGCGCCGGTAATTTATGATGATAACCCAATGTATCAGAGTTTGGTTGGTAGAGTTGAGCACCTTTCCCAAGTTGGCACATTGGTCACTGATTTTACCCTGATAAAACCCGGTTCCTTGCATCTCGCGAATGGTGGTTATTTGATTCTCGATGCACGCAAACTTTTACTTCAACCTTACTCATGGGAAGGCTTGAAACGCGCGCTGGCATCAAAGGAAATTCGCATTCAATCTCTGGCAGAATTGTTTAGTCTATTGAGCACTATCAGCTTGCAGGCAGAACCGATTCCACTTGATATAAAGATAGTGTTGCTCGGCGATCGTTTGTTGTATTACCTCTTATTGGAATATGATCCCGAGTTTGCAGAGCTATTTAAAGTGGCGGCAGATTTTGAGGAAAGTCTCGAGCGCAATGACGAGAACGATATGTTATATGCTCGCATGATCGCGACACTAGAGCGCAAGGAAGGTTTGTTACCGTTTGACAAGAGTGCGGTAGCGCGAATCATCGAATACAGCTCTCGAAAAGCGAATGATACCGAAAAGTTAACAACCCATATGCTGAGTATTGTTGATCTAATGCGCGAGACAGACTATTGGACGCGAGAAAATAAAAATGAAATCATAAACAGTATTCATGTGCAGCAAGCCATTGATGCACAAATCAAACGTGCCGATCGGCTGCGCGACAGAATGCAGGAAGATATCCAGAACAAAATTATATTAATTGATACTCAAGATGAAGTCATTGGGCAGATTAACGGCTTGGCAGTTATCAGCCTTGGAGATTTTTCTTTTGCTCAGCCAACACGGATAACCGCTACCACCCGGCTGGGCGATGGCAAGTTGGTGGACATATCACGTGAAAGTAAGTTGGGAGGTTCAATTCATTCCAAAGGTGTGTTTACCCTGGGTTCTTTTTTCAGTTCACGATTCGGCAGTGAGCGCCCTATGTCGTTTTCAGCAACACTAAGTTTCGAACAAACCTATGGAAAAGTTGAAGGTGATAGTGCGTCAGTAGCAGAGCTTTGTGTACTGCTGTCTTCTCTGGCTGAAGTGCCAATAAAACAATCTTTGGCGGTGACAGGTTCAGTTAATCAGTTTGGGCAAGTACAGGCGATTGGCGGTGTTAATGAAAAAATTGAAGGATTTTTTGATACCTGCAAAGCACGTGAGTTAACTGGGCAGCAGGGTGTGATAATCCCTGCGTCTAATGTCAGGCACTTGATGTTAAACCGTGCTGTGGTTGAAGCCGCAGAAAAAGGGCTTTTTCACATTTATGCGGTGAATACCATTGACGAAGCAATCAGTCTGCTAACCGGTATTGAGGCCGGTGAAAAAAATGAGTCTGGCACGTACCCTGAGGGCAGCATCAATCAACGTATTGATGCTCGATTGGACTCGCTAGAAGAATTATGCAAGAAGTTCTCCAAAGGCAGTGAAGAGGAGAAATAAGTTAGCCGAGTAATTTTATGCTGAAAACTTTGTCATGGCATGTTGTGTCATGTCATGTCATGTTGTGTATTGCTTTCGTTGTTATTTCCGCGACTTCACTCGCACCTTTAACCCATAACGCGGCCGCAGGACGATGCTGGCATGTGCTTCGACGGGGTGGTTCGGGACAGGTTCAAAACGAAATCTTTGCAGTAGTTTTGCGACGATGATGCTCATTTCCATTCTGGCGAAGTTGTGACCGATACATAGCCGGGGGCCGCCGCCATAGGGAATGTAGGCGTAGTGGTGGTCGGGTAGGCTGCGTTGTGGGTCGAAGGTGGCCGGGTTCTGCCAAAATTCGGGATGACGGTGTACCACGTAAGGACTGATGACTAAGCGCGAACCGGCAGGTAGATGATATCCCCCCACTTCTTGTTCATTGACAACACGCCGGACTATGGCCCAAATAGGTGGGTAGAGTCGCACCACTTCGTTGATGGTGCGTGTTGTGGCCTCAAGTGTGCTTAGGTGTTCAGGTGTTATTGGGCCGCTAGGTAATTCGCTGAGCATGCTTTGTTCTGCATCAGGCTGCTGAGCTAAGACATGCCAAAACCAGGTGAGAGCATTTGCCGTGGTTTCATGGCCGGCGATTAGCATGGAGATTGCTTCGTTACGTAACTCCGTATCGCTAAAGGAGGACTCGCAGCAAAGGCGATGTAACAAGTCATCACCGGGTTGTGTGCGATGGGCAGCAATTAGCTTGTAGACACGTTCGTTCAATAAGGTCATCGCACGGCGATAAGTACGATTCCCAGGGGTGGGTAACCAGCGGGGAACGGCAAGGGGTTGCTCGATACGATGATACGTATCGGCCAAGACGATGGCTATCGCTTGTTCGAGTTCGCTCATATTGTCGCTTTCGTCTGTACTGAATAATGCTTTTTCCACAATGCGATAGGTTAAACGCATCATGCTGGAGGCGATATCCACTGGCTCATCGCGATCCGCCATGGTTTCCAAATGTTCGATTAATTCATCCGTTGCCTCTGACATTAAAGCAAAAAAGCTTTTAAGCGCCAGTGGTGTGAAGGCGGGTTGCAGTAAACGGCGGTGGCGCTCCCAAGCATCGCCATTGTTGATGAGTACACTGTCGCCGGTGACCTGGCGGATAACCGCGGAGGTGTGGGTATGTTTGTCAAATTCAATTCGGTCTTTGAGTATGCGTTTGATGTCATCGGGGTGGCTAACTAAATGGACGGTCAGTGGGCCTAGCTTGAAGCGGACGACATCGCCACAGTCATTGAACGAGCGCATCATCAAGCCAAGCACGTCGCGCTTAAGCTCGGGTAAACAACCGATGAAGGGCAAACCTTTTGGCCCTGGTGCAAGTTTGGACATTAGCGTGCATAACCCCAGGTATCAAATGAACGACTCCATTGCTCGGCAACGCGTTGGCGCAGATGCTCGGCTAACTGGGGATGTTCGTTTTTTTTGTAGCTTTTTAGCGAAGCAATGTAGTTTTTTATACGTGGCTCTGCTTGCGAATAACCAGGCATGTTGAGTGCTTCGTAGGTGTTGTGCATGGCCTGCAACGGATTGTTTTCTAGTTCACTGAAACTCATTTCATGGAATTGTCCCGCGGGGATTAAATCGCGGCCGGCAAAAAAGCCATCAAAAAGTTTTACGTAACGGCGTAGAATTTCATCATCAACTAGGCTGCGATCAGGTCTCTGTAAATACGTATACCAGACTGCAGTGTCATGGTATTTCTGCGAGGAGAGGAACACTTCATAAGGGTTGCGGTGAATATGGACAAAGCGGGCATCGGGATATAATTCAAGCAACAACTTAATCCGCGCCGTGTGCGAAGGGGATTTGATGATAATGGGTTTGTTATATTTGAGGGTGAGTTTGCGCACAAACCATTCCAATGCTTGCTTAAAACGTTCACGGGCTTCGGGCTCTGCATCTTCAAAGGTGAGGTATTTGGCATAACGCTTTTCAAGGCGCGGAAAGGTGATACCAAGGTATAAGGAGCGCAGGCAGACCATACTCAATCCAAGTTCATCCTCTTGAGGTTCACTAAATGACATTGCCATGTTGTCCATGGGTCGTGTTTTGGGTAATAACCAACCAAACAGGCGTGTGTTCATGTTTTCTGTGGTTAAAAAGGTGTAGGGATTCACGGCCTGGTAGGTATTCGGGTAGGCATATTGATCGACGTCTTGGCAGAGCAGATTATGCAGATGAGTCGTTCCGCTACGCCAGTGGCCTAATACAAACAGCGGTGCTTCTACCTGTTCTACCGCATCTATTTGCTTTTGATAGCGCATTTTCTCAAATGCCGCCCACAGTGAATTGTTAAGGCTCAATAACGAAATAAAGGCCACGCGGTGGGCATAGCAAGCATCAACATCAAAGTTGACGTCACGTAATAACTGCCACCATTTGCCCGCAGTGATGCCACCCATGTGGTTGTGGCCGATGCTCCAACGATGTTTAAGGGGTGACTTTTCTATCATATTAATAACCTTTCCTAGGAGCCCATTCTCGGGCAGGCTCCAGGGGTTAACGGACATTATTCGGAATAAATAAAGCAAGAACAAGTCAACAGTCTCAAAGTGCAGCGGCTTGAATCCATCATTGATGGATATTAAGCCATTCGCTGGCACTTTTGCGGCTATTGAATGCTGAAACTTGAGGTTTTAGAATGTTTGCCGTTTATGTATAGTGCATTTTGGTCGATCTATTCCCCAGTGTCTCGGGCAGACTCCTAATTCTACCAATAAACTTCTTAATTTACTTACACAATACATAAGGCAATCATATGGCAACTCAGCAGCGACGGGCAAACGAGTATCTGGATCGTTTGCTTCAAAAATTCAGTTTGGAGCAGTTAAAAGAACGTCTTAGCGCAAAGTTTTCTGCTGCCGCACGCAGCATACCGCGTGATCCTCGTATTAGTGAAAAAGCCATAGCGCGGCGCTGGGATGTGTTGGCCTGCGACGAATTGGTTCAGCAGCAGTTATTAGATGTGCAAACGCAAGCGCAACAAGAAGTTTACCAGCGTAATATCGAGAACTTTATCGGTACAGTGAAGTTACCCGTGGGTATTGCCGGGCCATTGCGGGTCAATGGCCTTTTCGCTCAAGGTGATTATTACATTCCGTTGGCGACCAGCGAGGCGGCTTTGGTGGCTTCGTATAGTCGTGGTGCCAGTCTTATGAGTAAAGCGGGTGGCTGTACAGCGTTGTTACTCAATGAGGGTGTTAGCCGAGCGCCGGGTTTCGCGTTTAAATCATTGATTGATGCCGGTGCTTTTGTGGCATGGGCGGTCAGTCAGCTTGAAGAGTTTACACGCCTGGCGGAAGCGACTACGCGATTTGGTAAGTTGCAAGACATGCGTATCACCGTTGAGGGGAATCATGTTTATCTGAATTTTGAATACCTCACAGGGGATGCCTCGGGTCAAAACATGGTGACTATTGCAACACATGCGATTTTTGAATATATCAAAGAGAAGAGTCCGGTCACGATAGAGTACGCCTTTATCGAGGCGAATCTTTCGGGCGATAAAAAAGCCAGTGCACAATCGTTTCAGTCTGTGCGGGGTAAAAAAGTAACTGCGGAAGTTGTCATCTCAGCTGAGTTGGTGAAAAAAACTTTGCACACAACAGCGGAACGCATGGTGGATTACTGGCGCATGTCGGCGCTCGGTGGGGTGTTGAGTGGCACCATCGGTGTTCAGGGGCATTACGCCAATGGTTTAGCGGCGCTTTATATCGCTTGTGGTCAAGATGCGGCCTGTGTGTCGGAGTCATCGGTAGGGGTGACACGCTTTGAGATAACGGCTGAAGGGGATTTATATGCTTCAGTGACTTTGCCTAATCTTATCGTCGGTACGGTGGGTGGTGGCACAGGGTTGCCCAGTCAGCGGGCATGTTTGGAAATTATGGGTTTGGCGGGTCAAGGCAAGGCGCAGGCTCTAGCTGAAGTGTGTGCGGCGGTTGCTTTGGCGGGTGAGTTGTCGATAATTGGTGCACTTTGTGCCGATCATTTTGCTCGGGCTCATCAATCATTGGCGCGGGGTTAAGTTATGCTAACTAATCGCTGGTGGATTTATCAGCGCGAGCGTTTTCCGCTGTTGGCCCATGGGCCATTAGTAGCGGCGTTTAGTTTTTCTGCATTATGTTTTTCGTCTTTGTTGCGTGAAGACGTCAGCATGCCGGATTTACTGCCGAGCATGGTGGCTTTTCTAACGGCACTATTATTGTTTTTACAGCTACGCATTGCTGATGAGTTCAAAGATTACGAAGACGATTGTCGTTACCGATCTTATCGACCGGTGCCGCGGGGATTGGTGAGTTTGCGGGATCTGGGTTGGGTAGCGGCAGTAAGTATGTTGGTGCAACTGTTGTTGGCACTTTGGCTGGCACCGAGTTTAGTTTTTTTGTTGCTGCTGGTTTGGCTTTATTTGGCCTTAATGAGTAAAGAGTTTTTTGTCCATGATTGGCTCAAGGCGCGGCCTCTGACCTATATGTGGAGCCATATGCTCATTATGCCGTTGATCGATCTTTATGCGACGGCCTGTGACTGGTGGGTGGCGGATGAAGGTTTGCCGTCAGGTTTATATTGGTTTTTGTTGGTGAGTTTTTTTAACGGTGTGGTGATTGAGGTGGGGCGAAAAATACGTGCACCTCAGGATGAAGAAGAGGGTGTGGAAACGTATACTGTGTTGTGGGGTGCGCAACGTGCGGTAGTCTTTTGGTTAGCTGCGTTAGGGTTAACAGCGGCGTGTGCGTTGATGGCGGCGTGGCAGATTGGGTTTTTTATACCGGTGGCGATGTTATTGGCAGCTTTGCTTGGTTTTGCGTTGATAACGGCTCGTAGTTTTATGAAAATTCGCGAGACGCGTTTAGCAAAACGTTTCGAATTGATTTCGGGTGTTTGGACATTGTTAATGTATTTGTCGTTGGGAGCTATTCCCATGTTGTGGTCAATTTGGAGTGTGTCATGAGTCGAGTATTGTTTCCAGGTCTGCATGGGCGTCACTTGCTCGGCGGTAAAGCCAATGCATTGGCTGAATTAAGTAAGGCGCATTTGCCCATCCCCCCTTGGTTTGTTGTGAGCCCGGTTGCATTTAAAGCGTGTTTGAACGAGCAGCATTATAACGATTTAATCGTGGCTGATGATGTGGAACAAATCCACGCGATATTAGATCAGCTGGTTTTGACCGATGATTTTCTCACTGAATTGAATGCGGCGTTGCAGCAACTTTGTCCCGCTGGTGAGCCAGTGGCGGTCCGTTCATCGGCGGTGGATGAAGATGGCGCGCAACACTCGTTTGCCGGTCAGTTGGAGAGTTATTTATTTGTTGATAAGGCGGCGGTGGCGCAACGACTTATTGATGTCTGGCGCTCAGGTTTTAGCGAGCGGGTGTTGTCATATCGCCAGGAAGCGGGTTTGTCATTGATGCCGCAGGTGCCCGCCGTATTGATACAGCGCATGATCGATGCAGATGTATCGGGGGTGGCATTTGCCGCAGACCCAGTCACCGGGCGACGTTCGGTGGCGGTGATTGGTGCTTTATATGGATTAGGTACGGCCTTGGTATCGGGCGATGCGGATGCGGATACCTTCCACGTCGATTTAGACAATAAAATTATTCAACGGGATATTGCTGAGAAGCGTCTTGCCCATCACTTTGATGCTAGCCAGGTTGAAGGTGTGAGTGCTCAGGCGGTAACTGCGGATAAAATGAATCAAGCCGCGCTAAGTGATGCACAAGTGTTGGCAGTGGCTGACTTGGTGCGGGCAACCAGTCAACATTTCGGATGTCCACAAGATATCGAGTGGGCATATCATCAGGATACGTTATTTCTTTTACAATCACGACCTATTACATCGTTGAACGAAATGGCAGATCCAGAAGGGGCGTTGAATATCTGGGATAACAGTAATATCGCCGAGAGTTATGGCGGGGTGACGACGCCGTTAACCTTTTCTTTTGCCAGCAAGGCTTACGAAGAAGTTTACCGGCAATTTTGTCGCATTTTAAAGGTGCCTGCGCAGGTCATAGACGACAATGATGCAACCTACCGACGTATGCTGGGTTTAATCCGAGGCCGGGTGTATTACAACATGTTGTCTTGGTATCGTGTGCTAGCCATGTTACCGGGTTTTACGTTTAATCGACCTTTCATGGAACAGATGATGGGCGTAAAAGAAGGCTTGCCGGAATCGGTGGTGGCCGAGTTGAGCCAAGCCAGTGGCGGGGCCAAGTTTCGTGATGCGTTAAATTTACTGCAAATGCTCGCGGGTTTAATGATTAATCATTTCACCTTGCCTAAAAAAATAGATCGCTTTTATCAGCGCTTGAATAAGGCGCTGAATATAGATTATCAAACGTTATCAACCATGCGCGCAGACGCGTTGTGTAGCCATTACCATGATTTGGAACAGCAATTATTAACTCGCTGGGACGCGCCCTTGGTGAATGATTTTTTCGCGATGATTTTCCACGGTGTCTTAAGCAAGCTGACGGTCAAATGGTGTCATGATCAGGATGATACTTTGCACAATGATTTGTTATGCGGTGAAGGCGGCATGATTAGCGCGGAGCCAGCCCAGCGAGTGCGGGCTATGGCGCAGTTATTGAGTGATGATGCGGCGATGGTTGATAGTTTATGTGACGCTAGTTTGGAAGATATCCAGCAAAGTCTCAGTGAACGGCCTATCTTGGCGCAACATATTGCAGATTATCTTAATAAGTTTGGTGATCGTTGCCTGGATGAGTTAAAGCTTGAAAGTATTACCCTGCACGATGACCCCAGTTTGTTATTTCGCTCGGTGGGCCAGTTGGCGCGACGCTTACAGGACAACCCTGCAGCGATTGGGGTGAGTGTAGAGGAAACCATTCGCACTAAAGCCGAACAACAGGTACAAGATGCTTTGAGTCGTAGCGGAATTAAACGCTCGGTGTTTAATTGGGTGCTTAAACATGCGCGTCATCGTGTGCGTGATAGGGAAAATCTACGTTTTGAACGGACACGTTTGTTTGGTCATGTACGACGTATATTCATTGAATTAGGCAAACGTTTTACTAGTGTGGGTATGTTGGAGCAAGCGCAAGATATATTTTATTTAGAAGTGAATGAGATCATGGGTGTAGTGGAAGGTACGACCTCATCGGCCTCTTTGAAGGGATTGATCGTTTTGCGTCGTGCCGAGTTCGATGCTTATGAAACCATGCCTGCACCGGCTGACCGCTTTGATACCTATGGCATAGTGCATCATGGTAATCGTTTTGAAAGCTCTCACGCCATAGAAGAAACTGAGGGTGATTTTGCTAAAGGTATCGCCTGTTGTCCTGGGATTGTGCGTGGCCCGGTACGAGTGATTACCGATCCACGTAATGCGGTGCTTAAAGCGGGTGAGATATTAGTCGCAGAGCGTACGGACCCGGGTTGGATTATGTTGTTTCCTTCTGCGTCGGCGTTGTTGGTTGAACGCGGCAGTTTGTTATCTCATTCGGCGATTGTGGCGCGAGAAATGGGTATACCAGCAATTGTCTCTATCAGTGGGGTGACTCGATGGTTAAAGGATGGTGATTGGGTGGAAATGGACGGTAGCCGTGGCACGGTGCGACGGATTGAGCCAGAGGGCAATCTATGAGTAGTGAAGTAGCAAGCCGTGCGGATTTTTCGCTGATTCGTTATGCCCAAGTTTGGGAAGATGCGGATATTTTGATTGAAGCTTTAGACATTCAAGCGGGAGATACCTGTTTATCGATAGCCTCGGCCGGTGACAATGCGCTCGCTATGTTATGTCGCGATCCAGCGCGCTTGATCGCTTTGGATTTGAATCCAGCGCAGTTGGCTTGTTTAGCATTAAGGGTATCGGCCTATCGCTGCCTTGATCATCAGGGTTTGTTGGAGTTGATGGGTTCACGCCAAAGCAGTCGTCGTCGTCAATTATATGAAAATTGTCGTAAAGATTTATCGTCAGAGGCTAAACAGTTTTGGGATGGTCATTTAGCGCAGATTGACCAGGGTATCGGCAGTGCGGGTAAGTTTGAACGTTATTTTGCATTGTTTCGCCAGCGTGTTTTATCGTTAGTGCATAACCGTAAGCGTATTGATCAATTGCTTATGGGCGGGGGTTTGGCGCAACGTGAACGGTTTTATAACGAGGTCTGGAACAATTGGCGTTGGCGGGCGATTTTTAAAATATTCTTCTCGCGTTTTGTGATGGGGCGGATGGGACGTGATCCAAGTTTTTTTCAATATGTCGAAGGCAGCGTGGCCGAGCATATCCTTAAACATACCCGTTACGCATTGACTCAATTGAATCCCGCCGACAACCCTTATTTGCAATGGATATTGACGGGTACTCATGTGAGTGCTTTACCCATGGCGTTGCGCCAAGAAAACTTTGAGCTTATTCGAGAACGAATAGACCGAGTAGAGTGGCATTTATTATCGGTAGAGGACTATCTGGATCAACATCAAGGTCAGCGCATTCAGCGTTATAACCTCAGTGATATTTTTGAATACATGTCGGAAGAAAATTATCATTATTTATTACGGCGTATGATTTCTGCATCAACGCCAGGCGCACGATTAGCCTATTGGAATATGCTCGCACCTCGCCGTCGGCCAGATAATATGGCTGATCAACTTGAAGCATTGACTGAGCTGAGTGAACGTTTGTATGCACAGGATAAAGCTTTTTTCTATATGGCCTTTGTTGTCGAGCAAGTAAGATGAATTTAAACCCTTTGTTGGCAATGGCTATAGTGACGCTGGTGTTGTTGGCTTTATTTGCGAGCTTGCGTTTTTATCAAGTGCGTTGTGCACCTCATCCAGAGTGGGTGCGTAAATTATTGCATATGATCATGGGCGGCATTACGTTAACCTTTCCTTGGCTATTTAATGAAAGTTGGCCCGTGGTGGTTTTGGCGGGTTCAACCATTGCGGGGCTGTGGCTGTTGAAAAAGCGGCAAGTGATGCGCCAGCAATGGGGGGATGTACTGCATGGCGTATCGCGTAACTCTTTTGGTGAAATGTATTTCCCTGCGGCAGTGGCGCTATTGTTTGTTTTAGCAGATGGTAATGCTTTGTTGTTTTGTATCCCCATTTTAATCCTTACCTTGGCCGATGCTTTAGCGGCCTTAATTGGTGTGCGCTACGGTCAGATGCAATATAAAACCAGCGAAGGCACTAAAAGCTTAGAAGGTTCGATGGCCTTCTTTACGATGGCTTTTTTGAGTGTGCACATTCCTTTGTTGTTATTCAGTGATGTTGGCCGAGTTGAGTCATTGTTGATTGGTCTGATTATGGGTGTTTTAGTGATGTTGTTTGAAGCCATCGCTTGGCGTGGCCTGGATAACTTGTTTATTCCCTTGGGTGCCTTCATCTTGTTAAAAACCTATTTGCCCATGGAGGCTGAATCGTTAACGCTTAGGCTGTTAGTGATTTTCATTTTACTTATTGGTTTTTATCTCATCCGCCGAAAAACTACTCTGGATGATAGTGCCATTCTTGGCTTGGTGTTAATTGCTTATGTGACTTGGGCAGTGGGTGGGTTTGCCTGGTTATTGGCGCCGATCATTGTATTGGTGGCCTATATTTTATTTAATTTGAAAGAAAAATATAGCGTGGGACGCGACCATTCGATTCAGGCAGTGGTGTGTGTGGGTGTGCCAGGTCTAATGATTTTGTTTGTGGCTCAAGGTTTAAATCAACCGCAATTGCTTTATTGTTACACCATTGCTTATACCGTTCAGTTAAGCATGATAAGTCTTGCGCGGATAAAGTTTAATCATGCTGAAATAAGTAATGGACGTGTTTTAATGTACGCCGGTGTGCAAGCTTGGGTTTTGTTGTTTGTGCCGTTGGTATTGCTGATATTTACCCTTAATACAATTTTTTATGCGGTGATGGCGGCTGGATTTGTATTGGCCGCGGTCTATGTTTTTTTGCGTTGGCAGCCCGGGTTACAGGATTGTCCTACAGATAATGCCCGCTGGTGGCGTCAAGCTACGGTGGCAATGTCGGCTGCGTTGCTTAGTAGTTTACCGCTATATATTTTCGGGGGATGGTAGATGTCGAAGATTTTACAGATTGAAGATGCCGAACAGCTGGCGGATTACGCAGAGAGTCCTTGTTATAAAGATTTTGATATTGATTCATTAAAATCACATGCAGTGGATCATCATGCTGTCTATTTAGATGAACATAATCAAGCTCATGCGCGTTATTCTTTGTGGTGGCAGACAGTGCCAAGTTATCCTAATGAGCGTTTAGGGGTGATCGGTCATTTTTATTCAGACAGCCAAAGCGCAACCAAGCAATTATTGGATTATGCCTGTGATGTGTTACGCCAAGCCGGTTGTACTTTGGCCGTTGGACCGATGGATGGAAATACTTGGCGATATTATCGTTTTATCAGTGAAAGGGGTGATGCGCCTGGCTTTTTTCTCGAACCCGATAATGCCGACAGTTGGCCAGCGGAATTTATAAGCTGTGGTTTTAATGAGCTGGCGAGTTATAGCTCAGCGTTAAGCACTGACCTTAGTGTAGAAGATGAACGTTTGATAGACGTTCGCCAACGTTTGCAAGGGCAGGGCATTACATTACGCTCACTGGATATGGCTCAGTTTGAAAATGAACTCGCGCATATCTATACACTCTCTGTTGCAAGTTTCCAAGATAATTTCCTTTACACGCCTATTGATCGTGAAGAATTCATTCAAATGTATGCCAAGGTTAAACCTTTTGTGCAGGCAGATTTAACTTTATTGGCCGAGCGGGAAGGTGTGCTAGTCGGTTATCTATTCGGTATTCCTGATTTATTGCAAAAACAACGTGGACAAACCGTGGATACGTTTATCATCAAAACCGTTGCGGTTGATCCTAAGTATCGTGGTGTTGGGCTCGGCGCCTTATTGGTCGGTGAAGCACAACGCCGTGCCTATAATATGGGCTACCGTCGAGCGATACATGCTTTAATGCTTGACGCCAATAACTCACGGAATATTAGCAATCATTACGCCACAAGCATAAGGCGGTACAGTCTTTATAGTAAGGTGTTGTAGAGGAATAGAAGAAGTAATATGAATATCGCAGAGATTCTCAAGCAACAGACACAGCGTGCCCCTGAGGCCATTGCCCTTATGGATATTTATCGTAGGGGTGATCGGCAATGCAGTTTTGCTGAGTTAGATAAGACCAGCGCTAAAGCAGCGGCCTTGTTGAAACAGCAAGGCTTTAAATCAGGTGATGCCGTGTTGGTTTTTTTGCCGGTGTCTGTTGAACTTTATACGGCACTTATCGCGATTTTTCGTTTAGGTCTGGTGGCGATGTTTCTTGACCCCTCGGCAGGGCGAGCCCATATAACACGTTGCTGTGAATTACATGCACCTAAAGGGTTTATTGGCACGGCTAAGTCGCATTTATTGCGGTTGTTAAGTCCAGCATTACGTCGTATTCCTCACAAATTTGTTATGGGCAGGTATGCGCCAAGGGCTATTAATTGGCGACTTGCGGAGGAGTTAGCGCCGATACATGGCATTGTCAATCGACAAGCCAATGATCCAGCGTTGATCACGTTTACCAGTGGTAGTACGGGACAACCCAAAGGAGCCGTGCGCAGTCATGGATTTTTGATTGCACAGCATCAGGCGTTGGAAACGAGTTTAGCCCTAAAAGCCGGTCAACTGGATTTAAGCACTTTGCCAATTTTTATTTTGGCGAACCTGGCTTCAGGGGTAACCAGTTTAATACCTAATACGGACTTACGTCGACCGGGCGCGATTGATGCTGAAAAAGTGATGCAGCAAATTAAACGTTATAATCCAAATCGCACGGCAGGCTCGCCAGCGTTTTATGCTTGTTTAATTAAGTATTGTCAGCAGCATGAGCTATCACTATCTTCATTTCAACAAATTTATACCGGCGGTGCCCCTGTGTTTCCTAAGCTTCTGGCTGAGCTGCAACAGTTAGCTCCCAAGGGTGAGGTGGTGGCAGTTTATGGTTCGACTGAAGCGGAACCGATTGCCCATATCGCTTATTCTGAGATTAGCCCATCAGATACTCAAGCGATGATGTCAGGCAAAGGTTTGTTAACGGGTGCGCCAGTATCCTGTATCGCCTTACGCATTATTAAAATACAATGGAGCAATGCGCTTGGCCCTTACGATGATTCCGAGTTTGAAGCACAAGTTTTAGCGGCTGGTGAAGTAGGGGAGATTGTTGTTTCAGGTGAGCATGTATTAAAGGGCTATTTAAACGGTGTGGGTGATGAGGAAACTAAGTTTGATGTGAAAGAGCAGCGTTGGCATCGAACAGGAGATGCTGGTTATTTGGATCAGCAGGGACGACTTTGGTTAATGGGGCGTTGTGCAGCTTTAATTAACGATAAAAATGGCAATTTATACCCCTTCGCGGTAGAAAGTGCTGCGATGCATGTTAATGGTGTTCACAAGACAGCTCTAATACAACACCAAGGCAAACGACTCTTACTCATTCAAGAGGTGCACAAAGGAAGTTGTCTCATTAGACAACTTCATGAAGTGTTGGCTTGGGCGGAGCTTGATGAGATTCGTATTATTCAAGCCATTCCTATGGACAAAAGACATAACGCGAAAATTGATTATCCAGCGTTGTTGCGCAGTCTGGATTGACTGTTTGAATGTCGCTTGATGCTCCCTCAAGCAGGCCCAGACCTTTACGAATAGAATATGAAAGTTGAGCTTGGGTAACGAAGCTATGTGCGAGTCTTATATCGTCGCTGTTCAAACGAGATCAATAGAAGATATGTTCCTATCGCGATAAGTAAATGTTTCAAGGGATGTCCGCTCATCACGCCCATAAAACTGAATATTTGTTTATCGAAATGTTCGAGCGCTTTAGCGGTGATATAGGCAATCAGTAACAGCCAATACCCACCAGGTTACGCGCATCGGCAAAATTATGGTAATTGCTATCTTGGGCAATTAGCGCCTGTAACAGCACGGTAACAGCGGCCATAGCCGATACCACGCCAACAATCGGCAGCCCTTAGACCTCTAGCATTTGATAGAAGATGATGAACTTGTTCTCAGACAGGCTCCTGGGAGCCTATCCGAGAATGTTTCTGGCTTAATGCTTTTGACATCACATTGTAGAATTAAGGCAAACACTAAATTAGAATGCTACGTTAGTTCGTATACCATAAATAGTGAGCGACTTATCATAAACATCACCAGAACTGTCAAAATTTGCGTTATTTATGAATTGAATAGATGGCGAGATGCTAATGTGATCATTTAAATCGGCTCGATAATAAAGTTCTGTCAGCGTTGAATTATCCATGCCTGTATTTTTCGCATCTGCAGATAATACCGATGAAGCAAGGCCAAGACCTATTGGTCCGATTGGTGTAGTGAGTTCAGTCGCCAAACTGTAGAACGTGCCTGTTTCAGAAACCTCATTATTTGCCCAGCCCAGTCTTGCATTCACACCTACTATTCCAAAATTGGCATCAGCATTTAGAAAAACGCCATTGTTTATTTTGCCAGAGGCAGATCCATCCAAGTTTTCATGATCCGCTGTATTAGTCCATATACCTGCGTTTAACTTTGTATTGTCATTGATTGAATAATTCGCTTGAACAGCAGCAAACAGGCCTTTTCTCTTTTCGCTTACACCAAAAAGCTTGTTGTAGCTGGGATCATCATTATCACCTATACCGTGAGAGCTAGATACAGCAGCCGTTAAACTCAACGTGTCGGCTATCACATGACCGTGGTAGACTAAGCCCAGTGTATAGTCGGGAAACTCTATACTGGGATTACCTACAAGAACACCCGCCAAAAACTGTGTTGTTTCATCATTTGCATAATCATTTATATCAAAAAAACCCGTAAGATCTACTAGCCCCATGGTTAGTTCAGAGCTCACAATTTCTCTGGTATAATGTAGTTCGGAAATCTGGATTGTACCCACTCCATTTTTATCCAGTGCAGAACCTACATCACCATTCGCATCGCCAATAACCGCAGCAACTCCGTCATTAGAGGGAGTTGTATTTGCTTCTATGTAGGCAACGATATCTCCGCCCCACATCTTTTTACTGATAACTAAATCAAACGGGGCAAAGGCTTCGTTAGAAATTCCATTAGCATTAGCATTTTGCAAGGTATAGTTAGCGCCGCCTTCAATACTTAATTTATTCGTAATAGTCTTCATGGAAACTACGCCATGACGAGATTCAGTTTCACTAGCAATTAGTGTTGTAGTGTAACTTGCCAGACATAGACCTGCTATAAAAGAAGGGAGCATTGATTTACGAAGATAATGGTTTATTTTACCCTCACATAGTATTTCATTCTTCATAACGTATTCCTTAGCAACTAAAATAGATCAAGCACGATGAGTTTTAATAATTCAAGTATCACTTGATACTGACACGGTTAAACGCCTACCTATTTTTGGTGTACTCTTGAATGTCTGTAAAAGTACTAAGCAGAATAGGTATCAATCAGTAAGCTGATACAATTAATTTGTATAACGGCACATTCTGTTGACATCTTTAAAAATATATCCAAGGATTAGTTATCTGGCATTTAATTCGGCCAGCATAGAGAAAGTCTGATGAAGTGTCTGGCCACCAATCGGCAACGATCTTGGAAATTCAGAAAAAAGAGCAATTAGAATGATATCGGTGATCGAAATAGGAAAGAGTATTCATCATATCACAATTAAAGTTAAAGCTAATTGGTTCACAGTCGTTACTGCCAAAGATAATCTAGTTTTTAATATCAATGAATACAAAAGGAGAATAAAGCATGAAATGTAAGGTTATAGGTGTGTTTTTAACGCTAGCTCTTGTGAGTAACGTATCATTCGCTTCATCCGTTAAATCTTTCGTCAACAGTTATGTAGATGATGGTAACAAAATAATGGACATGGCCAATACTAACAACATCAATACGGATCAGGTTAAAAGCTTGGTATTGGAGATAACCAAGAACTCTGTAGGAATAGCGCGGGAATATATCAAAAAGCATCCTAATGGAAAGCAAGTACTGGATTTTGTAATTAAAAAAGTCGCCAAGTTAGATTCATCTGGTCAAGTTGTGGGAGTTGGTCCGATGGGTGATTTGAGTTTTGATGAGATTCAACATGATTGGCACGACCTAGGCTATTTCTTCAAGAATGATTTGGGAGTAGATTTTGAAGACGAGGACAATGAACATTTTACAGACCCACTGCATGTGATGATACACCCAATTATGGTTTATCGCGCTTCTTTGGATCAAGCAAAAAGCCCGTCATCTAGTAACATCGATGCAATTAAATCAGAAATGGCAGAAGGAATAGAACAGGCAAAAATCGTAGTTGATATGTTTAGTCACTAATATTAAAAAAAAGGAGTTTAAACTGTGAAACGTAGCTTTTTTGTAATCATAGGGATTTTTCTTGCAGGATTAATTGCGACAATAATCAGTGTTGGTTGGAACTTAAATAAGTTGTCAGCAACAATTGAAAATGAAAAAGTTACTTCCAGTGCTTTTTATCGTCTAAGTGTGGATGCCGGCAATGCGGTTCTTGATACACTTAGTGAAGTGGATACACTATTCACGGTGGATAACTCCTACGACTTTAATGCTGTTAAAGAAGCAACCAACGATAAATTTGGGGTAATCACACAACTGATCGCAGCAATGCGTGAAGATCGCTTTAAAAGATTTTTATCTCAACCGTTATTGCCCGGGGATAAAAATAATGAAGCGACAAAAGAGTCTGCAGAGCAAGAACCGCATAAAGACAGTTCTACTTCTTCAGTACGCGAAAATAAAGCAGAAACACTCGATGGCTTACTTAGTGAAATCGAAGGCGATATGCAAGTTGTACAAAATTCTTTTGAGGATGTTCTAGTTCTGGCCTCTAGAAAAATGGGTTGGGAAAAAGAACTAGAACCACTAAAACGAGAATTATCCAAAACATTACGTAATAATTTTGGTCTGCGGGATGTGGATACCAGAGGATTCAATGATTTATCTCGAGGTGTTATTACTGTTTTATACACCACTTCTAACCGAGATGTTAAATTTGCTGGGGAAGCTAAGTTTATCAAAGGTTATAAAAGATTGAGCAAGCAAGTCTTAACTGAAAAACAGCGAAAAGCACTGGAAGATATCAAATCTAAGTTTGATCCGACATACGAAATTGCTAGAATCTATGTAGCCTCAAGTCATGATTCGAGTTTTTTCAAGGGTAAGGCTAAAGGACTCAGTTCACACATCAAGGATTTAGAGAAGGAAGTCGAACACCTATACGATCAGGCTCAGGATGGGCTAATGAACCAAGCCAATAAAACGACGAAAACAGCAATCACATTTGCAGTGATTATTGCTGCAATTAGTGTGATTCTGGGTTTGTTCATGATAAGACGTTTATCAGCAAGAGTAGAAAACATAGTCAACCGCATGAAGGAAATCTCCTATGGTGATGGTGATTTAACGCAAACTGTAAACATGCAGGGAAATGATGAGTTCAAGGAGCTAGCCGATGCATTTAATACCTTCTCGGGTAAAATACGAGACACTATTTTACAAGTTAATCTCGCAGCGGATTCTTTAGATCAAGAGTCAATTACGATGAGTCAAGCGAGTGATGACACCTATGAAGGCATGCAGTTGCAACAACAAGAAATACAATCAATAGCAACCGCAATGAACCAAATGGCTGGAACAGTACAAGAAGTTTCAATGAATTCAAGTAATGCTGCCAATTTATCCCGTGAAGCGGATGATAATGCGACAAAAGGTCAATCGGTGGTGAGCAGCGCCGTTGATGCTATCAACACACTCGCCGATGACGTAAGTAAAGCCGCAGAAGTCATTCACTCCCTGGAAGCAGACGCTGATTCAATAAGTGGAATTTTGGATGTCATTAAAGGCATCGCGGAACAAACTAATTTATTGGCGCTGAATGCTGCAATCGAAGCAGCAAGAGCTGGGGAGCAAGGCCGTGGGTTTGCTGTCGTCGCTGACGAGGTACGCGAACTAGCATCGCGTACTCAAAAATCAACCACAGAAATCCAAATAATGATTGAGAAGCTTCAATCTGGTGCGCGTAACGCGGTTGGTGTTATGGAAAAAGCGAGTAATCAAGCACAATCCGGTGTAACGCATGTTCAGGAAGCAGGCCACTCGCTAGGAGCGATTACTGAAGCTGTTGGGGAAATCAACGACCGAAACACTCATATGGCAATCTCAGCTGAAGAACAATCAGCTACCACCGAAGAAATTAACCGCAACATTGTCAATATTAATGATGTAGCACAAAAAACATTTGATCGTGCAGAACAAACAAAAAAATCAAGTGAATTTGTGCGCAACGGAGTATCTAAAGTTAGAAATCAGCTTCAACAATTTAAAGTATAAAATCAGTATTTTCATTTAGCTTAAATCGTTGCCAAACAATTCTATGTTAAAAAGGCTGTCATGCTTTGCTGTACTGGTATGCCGAATATTGGGTTTATAGGGTTGCAACCGCTAACATAAAGAAGAATGTGCTGCCTTTTCCCGGTTTGCTCGTAAAAGATAAATCGCCATCCATATGATACTCCCCAAAAACTAGACCACTAGCTAAGATATAATTCCTCACATAAAAGGGGAAATGAAAATGGCATCAATCAGAAAGAAGCACACAGTTCAAACCAAGGTCAAGGTAGCTAT
>CALZHW010000041.1:17782-26103 GCA_945787125.1 uncultured Ectothiorhodospiraceae bacterium | reverse complement strand
CCCGCTGCAAGGCTAACATCATTTGCTCGACAGAAATATTTGGCGGCCGCAGTGCGTTAGCTATCTGTGACAAGCTATCACTTTTCTTGACTTCGTGACGGTAACGTACCGCTGGCGATGGTTGTTCATTAGCGACTATCCCTCCAGCAGCAGATGCCACAATAAGTTCAGCGGTCGGCTCAACAAATGTTGCTGAATCGACTACACCCAGCATGAGTGGATCATCAAGAATCGCGGCAAATTCACGCAATAATGTTCCAGATCTCCAATTCAATTCTAGTAATAAATTGATAAACGGCTCGGTAAGGTCGTTGACAGTCTGCAAGCGTATGACATATTGCCCGTCTGTAAGTAACTCTACAACAAGCTTAGCCTGCGCAACACCCGGATCATAAGTAACGCCCATGCTTTCGTAGACGGCAGCATCAGCTAGCTTGATTTGAAGATCTTGCAGCAATGATGCGTCAACATTAACCAGCTTTATTTCCGCATCTAACGGTTGATTTAAAAATGAATTGAGTTGCAGGTTACCCAACTCAAAGCCAAACAATAAACCAGGCGTTAACGCCACAAGCAGCAATAGAGCATTCAATCCGCGCTTGATAATGGGTCGCGCACGGCAAGTAATTTGGCCGTGCAAGGTCAAATGATTATCGGTATACAGCAAAACACTCATTGAAACTTATCAATCTCGTTAATTAATTTAGTCGTTTAGATAGTCAGCAATTAAGACTTCTGCAATTTGAATACTATTCAACGCTGCGCCTTTCCTTATATTGTCTGCCACTACCCACATATCGAGACCCTTAGGATGAGAAATATCTTCCCGAATTCGACCCACCCAAACAGGATCCTTGCCGGCAGAATCTGTCACTGCGGTAGGGTAACCCCCATCTTTTCTCTCATCCATCAGCGTAATACCTGGCGCATTCTCCAAAAGATCTCGTGCCATTAAGGTAGTGATTTTCTCCCGGGTTTCGATATGTATGGCTTCAGAGTGCCCGTAAAAAACCGGTACGCGTACTGCCGTTGGGTTCACCAAAATATCCCGATCTTCAAATATTTTTTGGGTTTCAAGTACCATTTTCATTTCTTCACGGGTATAACCATTATCCATAAAGACATCGATTTGTGGTAATACGTTAAAAGCAATTTGTTTAGGATAAACCTCAGTTTTAATTTCTTGCAAGTTCAGCAACGCGGTTGTTTGCGAGGCGAGCTCCCCAATTGCTTCTTTACCCGTGCCCGAAACCGCTTGGTAGGTTGCGACATTGATGCGCGTAATACCCACCGCATCGTAAATCGGCTTCAGTGCCACCAACATCTGAATCGTTGAGCAATTAGGATTAGCGATGATATTGCGACTCATATAACCTTTAATTGCATGCGGATTAACTTCTGGAATGATTAAAGGGACGTCTTCGTCGAGACGAAATTCAGAGGTATTATCAATCACAATACAGCCTGCTTCCGCCGCCTTAGGGGCATATTCTTTGGAAATGCTACCACCGGCGGAAAACAATCCAATATCCGCCTGACTAAAGTCAAACTCCGCAAGGTTTTTTACAACGTGACTCTTACCCTTGAATTGCACACGCTTACCGGCGGAACGTTCCGATGCTAAAGGGTAAAAATTTTCTACTGGAAAATTTCGTTCTTCCAGAATGGATATTATCGTTTCCCCAACGGCACCGGTTGCACCGACGACTGCAACGTTATACGTTTTACTCATGCATCAATTCCTATATATTAGCTTGATATTAGCTTGGTTTAATCCAATTCGTTTGATAAGCCGCTACTGCGGGCGCATTGCGAATCTGTGGATGCGCCACCACCGGCATCACCCCACATATCACGCATGATCGCAGCGACAATGGCGTCGCCCATTTCTTCAGTGCCTACCTTACGTGTGCCTTCCGTGTGGATATCGGCAGTTCTCAGCTTTTCATCAAGGACTGTATTAACGGCTTTTTCAATCTTATCCGCCAGTTTTGTTTCATTCAGCGAATAACGCAACATCATAGCCACCGATAGTATAGTGGCAATGGGATTTGCGCTATCTTGCCCCGCAATATCCGGTGCGGAGCCATGGATCGGTTCATACATGCCTTTACCGTTCGCATCCAGTGAAGCAGACGGCAACATACCAATGGAACCCGTCAACATCGCCGCACAGTCGGATAAAATATCGCCAAACATGTTTGTCGTCACAATGACATCAAATTGTTTCGGGGCGCGTACCAATTGCATGGCGGCATTATCCACATACATATGACTGAGGCTGACTTCTGGATAGTCTTTCGCAAGCTCGGTCATCACTTCGCGCCACAACTCTGTACATTCTAGTACATTTGCTTTGTCGACCGAGCATACTTTTTTTCCACGTTTCATGGCAATTTCAAAGGCAGATCGACCAATGCGCCGAATTTCAGACTCGGCGTAAACCAGAGTATTGAACCCCTCTCGCTCACCATTGGCCAAGGTGCGGATTCCGCGTGGCTGACCAAAATAAATACCGCCGGTTAATTCACGCACAATCATTATATTCAGACCTGAGACAACTTCAGGTTTTAAGGTTGATGCTGAGGCCAATTGTGGATACAAAATAGCAGGACGCAAATTGGAAAACAAAGCCATCTCAGCGCGCAAATCCAACAGGCCTTTTTCTGGCCGAATGGCGATATCCAGCGATTCCCATTTCGTCCCGCCCACCGCACCCAGCAGCACAGCATCTGCTTGCTGACATAATTCACGCGTTTTCTGCGGCAGCGGGCCACCGGTTGCATCAATCGCTGCGCCGCCAACCAGCGCCTCTTCTAACTCAACTTGAAAGTCATATTCCCGCTGCAAGCAGTGAATCACTTTCACGGCTTCTGCTATGATTTCAGGCCCGATGCCATCCCCTGAAAGTATCGCAATTTTTCTTGTCATTTATAATCCTTGAGTTTTCAATAATTCATTTGCCACATTCTAACCCGGATAATTCATGAATTACACGATTTCTCGCTTGATCTTCGCTTACATGGAAGTAAGCGAGGGGCGAAAGCAGGACGCGGTAGCTTTGATTCTACAGAAAATCACCTTCGGCAAGCTGCTCCTCGATAACTGCTCCTGCGTTATTCTACCTACGGGCGTCCTGCCCTAGTGCGTTGCTCTCGACAATTGCTCCTGCATTGTTCTACCTTCGCCCATCCATGGGCTCGTATCTCCTGCATCCATGCAGTCGTCAATCGATCGTACACACGGGTACAGCGCTCAGTCAGGTAAATAACCAAGGTGCTTGTTGTTTACGCTTTTGCTCATAGCTTTTTATGGCCTGGACATGCTGTAAGGTTAAGCCGATATCATCCAAACCATTCAACAAGCAATGTTTACGAAAAGCGTCAATTTCAAAATGCTGCACCTTGCCATCAGGATCAGTAATCGTTTGCGTGGCGAGATTGACGGTTAATTCATAAGTCTCGGCATTAATTTCGGCATTGTTCTCAGCCGAAAAATACTCATCAACAATATTTTCATCTAATACAATGGGTAACAAGCCATTCTTAAAACTATTATTAAAAAATATATCCGCAAAACTTGGTGCAATAATCACCCGAAAACCGAAGTCTTCCAGCGCCCAAGGGGCATGTTCCCGGCTAGAGCCGCAACCAAAATTGGCTCTCGCCAAGAGAATACTCGCACCCTTATAACGCGGATTATTTAGAACAAAATCAGGGTTTAACGGCCGCTTGCTATTGTCGATTCCAGGTTCGCCTTGATCCAAATAGCGCCACTCATCAAACAGGTTAGGACCAAAGCCTGATCGCTTGACGGACTTAAGAAACTGCTTTGGAATAATCGCATCGGTATCAACATTTGCCCGATCCAACGGCACGACAATCCCCTTAAATGTAGAAAATGCTTGCATAATACCCCCTTAACCCTTGTTTATATGAGAAAAATGTCCAGCAATAGCCGCCGCGGCAGCCATCGCAGGGCTTACCAAATGTGTGCGCCCCCCCTTGCCCTGTCGACCTTCAAAATTTCGGTTTGAGGTCGACGCACAGCGCTCACCCGGCTCCAACCGGTCGGCATTCATTGCCAAACACATCGAACAACCGGGCGAACGCCACTCAAATCCTGCATCGATAAAAATCTGGTCCAGACCTTCTGCTTCCGCCTGCGCCTTGATCAATCCTGAACCTGGCACAACCAAGGCTTGCTTGATATTGCTTGCGACTTTTTTACCTTTGGCGACTACTGCGGCAGCACGTAAATCTTCAATGCGTGAATTAGTACATGAACCGATAAAAATTTTATCCAACATAATGGCAGTGATTGGGGTATTGGCAGCAAGACCCATGTATTTTAATGCGGCGATCATACCCTCGCGTTTCACACTATCATTTTCCGTTGCTGGGTCGGGCACCTTATCGTCAATCGTTACTACCATCTCGGGCGATGTACCCCAGGTCACTTGCGGCTTGATTTTCGCGCCATCAATTTTAACGGTTCGATCAAACTGCGCCCCGGCGTCACTGTGCAATGTTTTCCAGGCAGCAACAGCCTGCGTCCACATTTCACCTTTGGGTGCGAATGGTCTACCTTCAAAATAGTCGATGGTTTTTTCATCAACCGCAATCACCCCTGAGCGAGCACCGGCCTCAATCGCCATATTACACACCGTCATGCGACCTTCAATACTGAGTGACATAATGCCTTCGCCCGCGAACTCAATCGCGTGACCTGTACCCCCCGCCGTGCCTATTTCACCAATGATGGCTAATACTACATCTTTGGCGGTGATACCTGGCGATAAGGGGCCGCTGACATCGATTAACAGATTTTTTGATTTGCGTTGAATTAAACATTGCGTGGCTAAAACGTGCTCTACTTCCGAGGTGCCGATACCATGCGCTAACGCCCCAAAAGCACCGTGAGTGGAGGTATGTGAATCACCGCAAACGACTGTCATACCCGGCAATGTTGCCCCCTGCTCCGGCCCCATAACATGCACGATACCTTGCCGTATATCACCCATACCAAATTCCTGAATACCAAATTCGTCGCAATTAGTATCGAGCGTTTCCACCTGAATCTTCGCCACAGGGTCAGTGATACCCTGCTCAAGCCCGGTGGTAGGCACATTATGATCTGCCGTTGCGATATTCGCATTAATCCGCCAAACATTTCTGTGCGCTAATCGCAAGCCTTCAAAGGCCTGGGGTGAAGTCACTTCATGGATTAAATGACGGTCGATGTACAATAATGCCGTGCCATTTTCATCTTCACGTACCACATGGGCATCCCATAATTTGTCATATAATGTTCTTGTTTGCATCGCATTAGCTCCTGTTCCTTGCTTTATGTACAACCTAAATCCTGCAAGTGCTCGTACTTGCAGGATCTAGGTGTAATTAGTTTAGCACTTGACAAGTATTCCGCAAATTCATATATTTCATGATTAGTATAATCAAATGGAATAAGCAATGGACATCGCCAGCATTCAAGCATTTGTCTCGGTAGCCAGCAGCGGCTCATTTAGCAAGGCAGCTTTAAATTTGCATATCACTCAACCCGCCGTGAGCAAACGAGTCGCCCAACTAGAACAGGAAATTGAAGAAAAATTATTCGACCGTATTGGTAGAAATATATTGCTAACCGAGGCCGGACAGTTATTTTTGCCAAAATGCAAAACGGTACTGGAAAGTGTCGATGATGCATTGCTATCGCTGGATAATCTTGCAGGAACTGTTAAGGGGAAATTGAGTATAGGAACCAGCCACCATATCGGCTTACATCACCTGCCCTCTTACCTGCGACAATTTACCCAGGAATTTCCGGCGGTAGATCTGGATATTCAATTTATGACTTCAGAAGAAATCAGTGAAAATATTGAACATGGCGAATTGGAACTGGGCATTATCACATTACCAAAAAAACTAGCAGACAATTTTTATGGACGCACCTTATGGAAGGATCCATTAGCCTTTGTTGTCGGCAGAACCCACCCCTTAGCCAGTGAAAAAACAGTTACCCTAACTAAGCTGGCACAATACGATGCATTGTTACCGAAGCAAAATACCTATACGCGGGATATCGTGGAACAAGCCTTTTTGAAGAATAAAGTTGACTTCAAAACTAAAATGGAAACCAATTATCTGGAGACTTTAAAAATGATGGTGTCTGTTGGCTTGGGCTGGAGTATATTGCCGAAAAAAATGCTTGATGATGAGCTGAGGGTGCTTGACGTTAATAATATTCAACTAAGCCGCGACCTGGGTTATGTGCAAAATAAAAAACGCACACTTTCAAATGCGGCGATTGCTATGACCAGTTTGTTAATGCAAAAAAAGCTGGCATAGTCAAATAAAAATAATTGATTGACTATGCCAGCTTTTCACAAATCACGATCAGGCGTTGGAAAATCTATATCTTGGTAATCTTCAAAGTCATCCAGAAAATCCTCCATTGAGGTTTCCCAGTTTTCTGTGATGTTAACTGAATGTGGTTCGCGATATACGTTATCATCAATTGACATTAAATCTTCGAATTTAGCTTGCGATGCATTTTCATGCTGTGCTTTACCCATTTGCAAAAACCCTCTTAATGTTGAGCCGCATTGTCATCAATGGATTCGTCCTGCGGGTTCAAAATTCAAGACCTAAGCACTATCTTTTTGTGATAGTGTTTGCGAAATTATCTAGATCGAGTAAAAGCCCTTATACCCCGTGGCCCTAAACTCCACGGGTATATCACTGATTGATTTCAATCGGTCGAGGCAGATACGTTTTTTTATAGTCATTGCAATGACAAAAACTAAGAATTTCTGCTAATAAGCGGTTTCCTTGACGCTTTTCATCAGGTAAATGCATTTTTTCATTAGGATATATATTATAAGAATTTATTCGTCGTATACCCTGCACAACAACCACTTCGGCCAGATGAGCATCGTGATAAAGGCGAACCTGTAAACGTGTTTCTGGCGCAAAAAGACTGGCAGTACGGACATTCGACTGCAATGCCAACAAAGTGGTATAGGGCGTACGCTCAACAACTTCAACACTGACGTTAATAAGATGATCATCGCTACTTAATGTAATATGATTAAAGACTGATATATCAGGCAACATTGCCATCAGCTTTCGATAATTACTTTCATACAATCGTTGCGAATTTTTGTTATGTACTTTACTCACGTTCATTACTCACATTCATTCAATGTTTTCAATGTTTACTAATCCACTATTAGAATATCGCTGTTTTTATAGTAAGACTTTAATCTGCAATAAGCCAGTATTATATCTGGCCGATATTACTCATCAGACACCAGATTGGCACAGACTTTATTGGGTAACAGGTTTTATGCCAACGCAGAAGATTGCGAATATGTTTGTATGAAAAAAAGTAATTGCAGCAAGACTAATATGACGTTAATAAAACATAACATTCGCAGAAAAATCCGCAGCGGTAAGCTAAAATACTACACTCTTGCCGGAACGTAAAGACTGACAAAAATTGACACTAATGATAACAAGGTGTGCGAGGCAAAATCTTTGTTCGTATTTCTCTCTGAGCATACTGCACGATAATACCGCATAAATATTTGAAATCGAAAATACAGCTCAGCTCGAAAGTGCTACCATAACTTTGCCAACGCGTTAATCGTTAATCCATTGTTTCATTCGAGCACGAAGTCGAATCATTGCTTGACTGAGCAGCTGGCTGACACGTGACTCACTGACACCTAAAACCGATCCTATTTCACGCAAATTGAGTTCCGAATCATAATATAGGGTAACGACCAACTTTTCACGCTCTGGTAAACTCGCAATCGCCTCGGTCAAACTGCCTTTGAAGCGTTCGTTGGTTATATTGTCAAATGGACCACTGGTTTTGTCAATTAAACCAACTTCCATCGCATCCTCATCAACCCCGAGCTCTTCCAAACCGTAAATGCGAACATTGCTCGAGTCCTGCAGAATTTTATAGTAGTCGTTGAGTGAAATCCCCATTTCTTTGGCAATTTCGTCATCGCGGGCATCACGACCGGTACGCGCTTCTATTTCTCGCATCACCTTAGTGAGTTCACGGTTTTTTCGATGCACGGATTTTGGCGCCCAATCATTACGCCGCAGCTCATCGAGCATTGCACCACGAATACGGATGCCTGAGTAGGTTTCAAAACTTGCACCAAGATCTGGGCGATAATTACGCGTAGCTTCCAACAGCCCGACCATACCTGCCTGAATCAAGTCATCTACAATGACTGAAGACGGTAAACGCGCCATTAAATGGTATGCAATTCGTTTAACCAGCGGCGCGTGCGCAACCACAAG
>CALZHW010000041.1:0-17682 GCA_945787125.1 uncultured Ectothiorhodospiraceae bacterium | reverse complement strand
TAGCTTCCAACAGCCCGACCATACCTGCCTGAATCAAGTCATCTACAATGACTGAAGACGGTAAACGCGCCATTAAATGGTATGCAATTCGTTTAACCAGCGGCGCGTGCGCAACCACAAGTGCATTTTCTTGTTTTGCTTTTTCAATCTGACTATAAGGGTTTGTTGCCATTTTCTGTCTTTCATCATCCATTGTGATATAAGTTTCGACACAGCGGTAGAATTCTTTAACCTAGAATCATCAGTTGGACAACGTGTTGAGTACGTTTTTTATTGTGGTTGGCTAGGCGCGAATCGCGATAAAAAACGTGCTATACACGTTGTAGCCTGCTCACCTATCGGGTATATACAGGAAATACACGACAATTCAATAATACCAATGGCTTAACCGTATTTCGAAGCGGTCAACTGATGAATCTAGGTTTAACCTAGACTAAGTGAGTTGGACTGTGTGCAGAATGCATCGGACTGATGATTTTGGGTTTAAATGACAGGCTGATTTTTAGACCAATTCTGATGAAGTAGGGATATTCAATTAAAATACAATTTTCAAAGGCCAGGCTCCATTTTCCCATTCCCGCCTGATTGATACACATAAAAAAAGGGGCACTTGCGATGCCCCTCCCCTTATACCGTCAAAAATTTTACGCTAGCAACTCAAACACCGAACTCCATCGGCCAAAGCTTTGACTCAAAATCCATCAAACGGTCAGCTTCTACTTCTGCAGATTGCATTGCAGGCAACACTAACACTTTTGGCTTTTTACCCTTTTGCCTTTTATTCAGATTTTTGAGTTGCCGCTGCGCGGATTCAAAGGCATTTCTGATAGCCACATAAACATCCTGATTATGTTCATGTTTTACCACTATCTCAGCGCCTGGCACAGCGATATCAATACTGACGTTATATTCCATGCCGTGGTTCTTGTGCCGGTGAGGCCTATCGACCATAACTTTACAGGCAATGATTCTGTCGTAAAATTTTTCAAGCTTTTGCGCTTTTGACTTGATGTTATCGATGGCGATATCGGAAAGTGACAATTTTCGGGTAGAAATTTGAAGACGTTTTTTCACAAAGCATTCTCCTGTTTTCTCAATTTACTCGACACACAAAACAAGTGCCGAAAAAGATGTAATTGACATAATATTGATCGTGGTAACGATGACAATATTACGGTTTGAACAAAAGGAACCGCCGTACTTTTTTCTAAAATAAGTAGTACTTCTGGTTACTATTTTATGCTAGTTTCCATATTTGCACAACTCACTATAAGAGTTGTCCCAACGTAGTGCAAATTCGATAATTCTATTGTTTGTTATTAATCCTGTTTTGTGTAAATATTTTGGCACAGTACTGATATCCTCCAATAATCACAACCAAACACAATGATTAGCAATCCGGATAACATCATAATAAACAAACAAAATTAAGAATTAATACGAACAAGTGAGCGTATTTTTGGTCAAAATTCATAGCGATAGAGAACAACCAAAACGTAAAAAGAGTGAGCCTGAAGCGTCAACTGACAAGTTATTCTTCTGGCGTAGTTATTGCTCTGATATTGACATTATAGTTAAAGATTCATTTCAAAGTTTTTTGCATGCATTGACAAGGTGACCCAACATGAGCATTTTCAGTCAGTACCAAGAACGATACGAGGAATCCAGAGAAGAAACATTAAGCATACAGGAATACCTTGAACTCTGTAAAAAAGATCCAAGCGTATACGCCTCCGCAGCAGAACGTATGCTTAAAGCTATCGGTGAGCCAGAGTTTTTCGATACGCGCGAAGATCAACGCTTTAGCCGACTTTTTTCTAATCGTGTTATCAAAAAATACCCTGCGTTTAAAGAATTTCACGGCATGGAAGACACTATTGAACAGATTGTTTCCTACTTCAAACACGCCGCGCAAGGATTAGAAGAGAAAAAACAAATACTGTATTTACTCGGCCCGGTGGGCGGCGGTAAATCTTCGCTTGCTGAAAAGCTCAAAGCTCTAATGGAGAAAGAAGTTTTTTATGCGATAAAAGACTCTCCAGTTCATGAATCACCACTAGGCTTGTTTTCGCCGGAAGAAGATGGGGAAATTCTTGCAGAGGATTTTGGCATCCCTCAGCGTTATTTAACGGGTCTAATGTCACCCTGGGCCGTTAAACGCTTGCATGAATTTAACGGCGACATTACAAAATTTAAAATCGTTAAAGTTCGCCCATCTCGCATGGAACAAATTGCGATCGCAAAAACCGAACCCGGTGATGAAAACAATCAGGATATTTCATCATTAGTGGGTAAAATCGACATCCGTAAACTAGAAGAGTTTTCCCAAGACGACCCAGATGCCTATAGTTTTTCAGGCGGACTATGCCTAGCAAATCAAGGTTTACTCGAATTTGTGGAAATGTTCAAAGCCCCCATAAAAGTCTTGCATCCTTTATTGACGGCGACGCAGGAAAGTAATTACAAAGGCACCGAGGGATTGTCGGCGATTCCATTCGATGGGATAGTTCTTGCGCATTCCAACGAATCAGAATGGGTCACGTTTAAGAACAATAAAAATAACGAAGCATTTCTCGATAGAATATATATTGTCAAGGTGCCTTATTGCCTACGCATTTCAGAAGAAGTTAAAATTTATGAAAAACTCCTGATCAACAGCTCATTGGAAAAAGCACCTTGCGCGCCTGACACATTAAAAATGATGGCGGAATTTGCGGTACTTTCGCGACTTAAAGAGCCAGAAAACTCCAGTATTTATTCCAAAATGCGCGTCTATGATGGTGAAAACCTCAAGGACACTGACCCCAATGCCAAGTCCTACCAGGAGTATAAGGACTATGCGGGTGTTGACGAAGGTATGGATGGTTTATCTACCCGCTTTGCCTTTAAAATATTGTCGCGAGTCTTTAACTACGATAACTCAGAAATTGCGGCCAACCCAGTACATTTACTATATGTTCTGGAACAGCAAATCGAGCAAGAGCAATTCCCACCAGACACAGAAGAGAGATATTTATCGTACATTAAAGGCTTCATTGTTCCCGATTATGTCGAATTCATTGGCAAAGAAATTCAAACGGCCTATCTAGAATCCTATTCCGAATACGGGCAAAATATTTTTGATCGATACGTCGTTTACGCGGACTACTGGATACAAGATGAAGATTATCGTGACCCTGATACGGGTGAGATATTCAGCCGCTCGGCACTCAATGACGAGCTTGAAAAAATTGAAAAACCCGCCGGCATAAGTAACCCAAAAGATTTCCGTAACGAAATCGTTAACTTCGTATTGCGTGCCAAAGCAACCAATAAAGGTAAAAACCCCGTTTGGAACAGCTATGAGAAATTAAAGAATGTGATTGAGAAAAAAATGTTCTCTAATACCGAAGACTTACTACCGGTTATCTCATTTAATGCAAAATCTTCCACAGATGATCGAAAAAAACATGATGATTTTGTCAATCGGATGACAGAAAAAGGCTATACCAGCAAGCAAGTTCGCTTATTATGCGAATGGTATTTACGGGTACGCAAATCTTCTTAATGAGGTGGAGTTTTGACACGCTTAGTCGACAAACGTACAAACGGGAAAAATAAAAGTGCCGTCAATAGACGACGTTTTATTGATCGCTATAAAAAGCAAATCAAAAAAGCGGTAACTGAAGCCATCTCCAAACGCAGTATTACTGACATGGAAGGTGGCGAGTCTATTTCCATACCGGCGAAAGACATCTCAGAACCTTTCATTTATCACGGCCAAGGAGGCAACCGGGACGCCGTCCACCCTGGCAATAAAGAGTTTACCAAGGGCGACCGAATTCGCCGCCCAAAAAGTAACGAACAAAATGGTCGCGGCAATAAAGCCAGCGATCAAGGTGAAGGTGAAGATGATTTCGTGTTCGAAATCAGTAAAGAAGAATTCATGGATTTCTTCTTCGAAGACATGGAACTTCCCAATCTAGTAAAAACCAAACTAGCCACAATATATGAGAGCAAGAAAACCCGCGCTGGATTCAAATCAAGCGGAATACCGGCAAATATTAACATCGTACGCTCATTAAAAAATGCCTACGCCAGACGAATTGCCCTCGCTGCGCCTTACAAACGAGCGCTAAAAGCGGCAAAACAAGCGTTGGAAAAACTAGAAAATGATACTAATGTGCACCCCTCTGAAATCGAGAAATTAATTCTAGAGATTAAATCACTCGAGAAAAAAATTAAATCTGTGCCGTATATCGATGAGTTTGATTTGCGTTATAACAACCATGTCGATGTCCCAAAACCCACGACCCAAGCTGTGATGTTCTGTATCATGGATGTATCAGGCTCGATGGATCAAACAAAAAAAGATCTCGCCAAGCGTTTTTTTATTTTATTGTATCTATTTCTTACCCGCAATTATGAAAAGATAGAACTCGTCTTCATTAGTCATCATACAATCGCCAAAGAAGTCACCGAAGAAGAATTTTTTTATTCCCGCGAGACAGGTGGCACCGTAGTTTCGAGTGCATTAAAACTGACACATGAAATTGCAACTGAGCGATACCTCAGTGATAACTGGAATATCTACGTAGCGCAAGCCTCAGATGGTGATAACTGGTACGATGACTCGCCAATTTGTCGCGATATCATTGCAGATAAAATCATACCATTAGTACAATACTTCGCCTATGTGGAAATAACCCCAGATAATCATCAGAGCCTATGGGTGGAGTATGAAAAAATAGAACAGCAATACACTAACTTTGCCATGCAACAACTGGAAAGTTCTATCGACATTTACCCTGTTTTACGCGAACTTTTTCGTAAAAAAGAGGCCTTAAAAGCCGCTTCATAGTGAGATTTTCAATGATAAGACGCGAACCGCTTTCCACTACCAGTGAATGGACTTTCGAACTCATAGAAATTTATGACAAAGAAATTGCTAAAATTGCCAAGAGCTTTCAATTAGACACTTATCCCAATCAAATTGAAGTCATTAGCGCCGAGCAAATGATGGATGCCTATGCCTCATCAGGCATGCCGATTGGCTACCACCATTGGTCTTACGGCAAACATTTCATGGAGACTGAAAAAAACTATAAACGTGGCCAAATGGGTCTGGCTTATGAAATAGTCATCAATTCTGATCCCTGCATTTCTTATTTAATGGAAGAAAACACCATGCTGATGCAAGCCTTGGTGATTGCGCATGCGGCCTACGGACATAACTCTTTTTTTAAAAACAATTACCTCTTTCAGCAATGGACATCCGCTGATTCGATTATTGACTACCTGCTCTTCGCGAAAAATTACATCAAGGATTGTGAAGAAAAGTACGGTGTGAGTGCTGTAGAAGATACATTGGACTCTTGTCATGCGTTAATGAATTTCGGGGTCGATCGATACAAGCGCCCGCAAAACTTATCATTGAGAGAAGAGCAGAGTCGTCAAAAAGAGCGTGAGGATTATCTTCAATCTCAAGTAAATGACATGTGGCGCACTATACCAAATTATAACGAAAAGAAAATACTCGATGAGAAAACTCGCTTCCCGCAGGAACCACAAGAAAATATTTTGTACTTTATCGAAAAAAATGCGCCTTTGTTAAAACCCTGGCAACGTGAAGTTGTAAGAATTACACGTAAAATATCTCAATATTTTTACCCACAAAAACAAACCAAGGTAATGAATGAAGGTTGGGCCACTTTTTGGCACTATACAATAATCAATACGATGCATGAGCAAGGCTTGATCACCGATGGTTACATGATAGAGTTTTTACAGTCACACACCAATGTTATAAAACAACCCGGATTTGACAGCCCCTATTATAACGGCATCAATCCCTATGCATTAGGTTTCGCCATGATGTCGGACATACGTCGCATTTGCGAGAAACCCACTGACGAAGACCGAGAGTGGTTTCCGAATTTGGTCGATACAAACTGGTTAGAAAGTCTGGACTTTGCTATGCGAAATTTTAAAGACGAAAGTTTCATTTCACAATACTTATCGCCCCGGCTTATTCGGAAATTTAAGTTATTTGCATTAAATGATGATGACCTGGACACACACTTAAAAATCAACGCGATTCATGACACAACAGGCTATGCACAAGTACGGGAATTATTGGCCAATCAATACAATTTAGGCAGCATAGAACCTAATATTCAAATCTATAACGTTGATGTCCGCGGCGATCGATCACTGACCTTACGTCACTATCAATATAATCGCAAACCCATTGCAAAATCCCTCGATGAGGTACTAAAGCATTTAGTGAGATTATGGGGGTTCAGTGTAAGGCTGGAAACGGTTGATGACAATGGTGACGTAGTACAAACCAGCGAATGCCACCCACCTAATTAATTCAGACTGTTATTACGCTATAAAGTCTTAAGTCTAGAAATATGCGAGCGAGTTCGGATTGTTTACCGGGGCACGTTCCTTATAGCGGCGCTGACAGTCTCGTGCCCCGGTAAACAATGCGATAGTGCCCGTTAATTATCATCACCGTAGCTGTGATACATTCCACTTATTTTCAAGGCATTATTTTGTTTTATAACATCGAGTTTAATATTACCGGTAAATTTTCTTACAGTGTCACCGCCTTTGCGCAGAACAGTCACCACAAAAGCACCCTCACCCGATGCAGCTGAGCCGTTGATATCCCACTCTAGACCTTGCAGATCAATGACGCGCATTTCTGTTGATTCAAACAAGGCATCATAGTCTTTCTCGATGAATTCACGCCCTTTTGCATCGTTTGTTGCTGCATCGATCGTGAATAACTGAATAAATTTCTCAATCTCACCTTCTTCATAAGATAATGTAAAACCAGAAATAAAATTACCCAACTCCAAGTCTTTAATTTTATCTGACGCTACCGTGCTTGTCGTAGGCTTCGGCGGACTTATCGTTTTTGGCGCAAGTATGGTGGTGGGTTTAATGGTAGGCGTCGCTACGACGGCAGCTTGTTTTGTTGGTGCGATTGTTTTAATGGGCTTGGCTGGCACAATAGGCTTACTTACGGGTGCCACAGTAACTGGTTTTGCGGCTGGTTTTACTGGTTTCGGCGCAACTGTTTTAACCACCGCCGGTTTATTTTCTGCCGTCGCCGTTACTACAGGCGCGGGCGCAGGTTTTTCAACCACCGGACTTATTGGTTCCGCCGCTCTAGACACTTCAGCGACTGGTGCTTTTTTATCTGCAGTGGTTTCAATAGAGATATTGTTTTGACTTGTTTCAATAGGTTCAATGGAGTCTTTGGGCAACTTGCTCTCACCATCTAATATCGCTAACGGCAATTCGTCATCGATAAGCGCGATATTATCAAACGGTGCAACACCGAATCCCTCATCATCTTGACTAATGTCAGATTGCCCATTTACCGACTGCGCAATAACTTCCTGTTGACTCACAGTTTGATTCTGGTAGAAGTAATAACCGCCAGCGAACAGCAATAAAAAGACAACCCCAATAATGCTAGCGCCAGCCACATATCCAGTTTTTCTATTTTCGTTTTTATTCGCTTCGTCAAGCCGCTCATTACTTGAATCTAAATCTCGAGGTGAAATTGGCTGCTCAACCTGGGCTGAATTTTTGCCTTTCTTCGCATCGAGTGATAATAGAAATTCGTCATACTCCTTGCGTTTTTGTTCAGAACGCAAAGCCCCATACGCTTGATTTATTCTTCGCGTATAAGTTTCATCCCATTCACCCTGACCAGATTCTTTATCGGGTTGAAAAATTCGAAATAACAATTTGTAGTGGATATTGATTAACTCTTGACCCGCATTTCTTGCGACACCCAAGCGACGATAATAATCTGCAGTACTGGAAAGTAATACCTTCTTTACATAAAAACGAATGGCTGCTTTAATTTTATCGTCAGAAACGCTTTCCAGTTCCGCCATACGCATATGAGCCGGAATGGATTTTTTATCAATGGCTATTTTAAATAGATCGGTAACGCCCTCTGCCAAGGGATTTTTACTGCTGGTGATTCCTTTAAAACTTTTTGGCTCAGCGTGAAAAGCCACAGCCTGTACCACAAGATTCCACCAGGCGGGCTTGTTCTCGCCGTCAATTTGAACAGACAGAGGTTGTGACAAACTCGCCAGACTACCATTCGAAGTGCGTCGAGCACCATCGGGTGGAGCGTGGGCGGTGGCAGGACTCACTTGGGAGAACTTGTCTGTTTCCTCCTCTACCTCAGGCTCTGCTTTTTGTTGAGATTCAGGTTCAGGCTCGGGTTTTGGTGGAACAACAACTTCCACCTCATCAGAGTATTCAATGAAATATTCTGAGTCTGCCGACGCTTTAGTATCAGAATTGTCAGATTTTTTTTGATCCGCAGGTTTGATGTCTTTTAATTCGTGGTCATCGGGTGATGTCTCCAGGCTTAGCTCTTTGGCGACACTCTTAACCTCTTCATCTTTAAAAGCATGTTTATCCTCAAGCGCTCCGTAGAGTAGCAAGCGATCACAAAATGTATTGATGCGTCGCGGAACACCTTGACTGACGGCATAAATACGGGCAAAAGCCCGCTCACTAAATTGTGGATCACCTTGCCAGCCAGCCACGGCTAATCGATGCAGAATATATTTTTTAGTTTCCTCTCGATCCAGTGGCTCAAGGTGACAAGAAGCCACCACACGCTGCCGAAGCTGCTCTAACTCTTGCGAGTAGAGTTTCTCTCTAAATTGCTCCTGGCCTAACAAAAATATCTGTACCAGCGCATCTTTACCCATATAAAAATTGGAAAGCATGCGTAACTCTTCCAACGATTCCTTCGGTAAGTTTTGCGATTCATCGACGATTAACAACACATGATAGCCCGCACGATAACGCGAGATAAAAAACTCCTCCATGCGTTGCAACAGCGTGGATTTTGTAGCGCCTTCATGTTTCAAACCATAAGAGGCGGCGACCATATGCAACACATCTTCTGCTTGCAAGTGGGTAGTATTGAGTTCGGATACTATGGTTTTATTTTTGGCCATCTCAGCCAAAAGTGCGCGAGCCAGTGTGGTTTTACCGGTGCCGGGTGTGCCGGTTATCACGATAAAGCCTTCTTTTTGATTAACGCCGTAACGCAAGTAAGCAAGCGCTCTGTTGTGACCCTTACTACCAAAGAAGAATGAGGGGTCGGGATTCAGTCTAAATGGGGAGACCTTTAACCCGTAAAACCTTTCGTACACTATGTATCACCAAGTCAGTTATTTGTGGAATATTGTAACATTTAGAAAACTGTTAAAATACAGCAAATCATATTCATAAATACTCGTCACCAAGAGCAACAATCATTACCCGCATTCTACCTGATCACTATTTCACCATTACAGCAGTGATACGTGAAGAACAGACAATGGTTTTAGTAAGGACCAAGTTTACGTCAAATATTTATAGATAGGCAATACGATGATAAGGAAGTGGTAATTACTGCGTAAGCAGTATGCAGGTGACTGCAGGCGATTTAAGGTGCCATAAATGAGCAACTATTCCGTACTACTCATTTATGGCCATACCAAGCATTATTATTTTTTAGATTGTAGTTATTTTTTTGGGGTTTCTTGATATTGATTTTGTCACCCCCGTCAATCCCCACATATACCAGACATGCCAACAAGTTGACATATCTGAATGAAGCCGACAAGATAGTATTAAGCATAAACCATACCATAAAATATTTACCATATTAATCAATAGCATATAAAAACGCTAAATAAAATTTCAAAGCATCTGTCAAGAATTCCGACAATTCTCTCAACTTATCAATTGCTATCTGAAGTCACTATATTCATCAAACGCCTTTATAAAACAAGACACTGAAGCCTAAATTGAAAGTGCTGTGCAGCAAAATTGATGGCAGCAAATAACCATACCGGTCGCGCAAGTAACCAAATACCAGAGAAGGGAAAAAAATCAGTATGGCCCAAGTAAATTCCTGGTTAATGCCGTGTAAAAGCGCAAATAAAAGACTGGTCAAAAAGTTCGCAAGCGTGATTCCAGCAATCGTGGCATTTAGCTTGAAACGCCCAAGTAGCACTTCACCCTGAATCCAGCCACGAAAAACAATTTCTTCAACAATGGGATACAATAAAACTGTAAATAACAACGTTTGCCAGAGTACTTCATAAGGAATTAGGTTATACGCATCGAACAAAAACCCGTAAGCCATCCAAAACACTACACCTAAACCCACGGCATAATACCAATGACTGTCTTTCAGGAACGATTTTGCGTCGGAGTTGGGAATCAAATACATGCGATCAGCTAACTTGTCTTAAAAAAGCATTCGGGGATAATATATGAAGGAGCAAAATTATTAGATATGCCTCGCCGACTGAGCCGGATCAGAAAAAGTAGCATTCCAGCTTGCCTGGCAAGCTCATACTACTATCCAATCATTGTGTCACTTCACAATCTCCTAATGTACCACAAGATTTGACTCCCGCCGAAGATTGAAGGCCTGAATAAAGAAAGCATAATCCGTGGCACTTCAGTTGCATATCTAGTAAGGGTAATTGTAAAGGTAATTACCGATAAGTAACGGTGCACATTAAAAATCGAAGCACCTAAAGTATCATCTATATACAGCAGCCAATTGTTATAGATATATAATTCGCCCCCCCCGAAAACAAGGATAGAAAATGGGAGATATAAATCAATCAATTTACCTAGAACAATACCTACCATATGATATATCAGGGTCAATTCTTGAAGTTGGCAGTAAGGATTACGGGAGTACGTCGAGTTTTCGAAACATCTACGATACCAATGAGTATATCGGTTTAGATATGGAAAGTGGAAAAGGTGTTGATATTGTTCATGATTTATCTAATGGAATAGGAGCGCTACAAGAAGAATATTTTAGCCTGATAATATGCTGCTCTGTGTTAGAACATGTTAAGAAGCCATGGGTGATGGCTGAGAATTTACAAAAGTTACTTAAACCAGGTGGAGTTTTGTTTATTTCGGTTCCTTGGGTTTGGCGATACCATGCTTATCCTGACGATTATTTTCGCTTTTCCTGGCGAGGCATTATTGAATTATTTCCTGGTCTAGAGTGCAAAAATGCCTGCTACTCGACAAATATCCCAGGAGAGATAGTAGAAATTGCGGATAAGAATATTCACTTCGATAACAATAGTGCCGCCATGCTTGATACCGCAAATGGAAAACGAAAATATCTCCCTTATCTTATGGTGAATATGCTCTGTTACAAAGAGTCATGATACGGAATATGAAAAATAAATTACCCACCATTTGCTTCACCCACATGCAATTATTAAAAAAACTGGTCACAAACTTTTATAACCATCCTTTACCATTCAATTAATCATACGCAGCTATAATCTAAAGTCAGCATCTAACCTAACTTGTTAGGCACTCAGTTTACCTACCGTAAACGCCAGTTTTCGTCCAAGCTCCATAACAGATTTATGTTTTCGTTCATCAATAAGCGAGCCATCCACATTGAATGCATTAAATGCTTGAGGAATGGTTTGTTGTTCGGGTAAAACCGTTACGCCAATATTGGCCAACAACATTCTCAAAAACACCAATCCACGAAGCCCACCCAAAGCACCTGGGGATGCAGCCAGGATTGTAGCCATTTTTCCTTGGAACGCCTCCAGTGGTGGCTCTCCCTCTGACTCGGCACGTGATGCCCAGTCAATTACATTTTTTAGCAATGGACTAAAAGCACTATTGTATTCAGGAGAAGCTATAATGAATGCATCATGCTCAACCAGAAGCCTTTTAAATTTACGAGCATTCTCTGGAATCCCCTCTTCACTCTCCAGATCCTGATTGAAGAGTGGCATTGGGTAATCCGCTAAATCAATCAGCGTAACCTTTGCCCCTGCCTCTTTGGCTCCTAATGCCGCAATGGCTAATAACCGCTTATTGAAAGACTCTTTTCTGCTGCTACCAGCAAAGGCCAAGATCTTTGGTTCCATATTTTTCTCCTTAGTATGGCTAACGTCGAAAATCAGCCGACCAATATCGCAGCGTGTAGCGAAATTATAGTCATGCCGTCCGTCAAACGTCGAAATATTTCGATTGCTGCCTGATACTTTAACAAAAGATCAGTTAAAAACCTATATATCTCACTTAGTAATAAATATTATCGAATTGTATTTGTGTAGCTCTAAGTATCTCAATCGTATAATCAACAATTGAAAATTATCAAATAAAATCCCCCACCCTTTTTCATCTACGAAAAACGCTTTCTGTTACTGAGTCGTGCCACACACCTAGGAGCCTGTCCGAGAATGGGCTCCTAGAGCCGCAGGTATTTTTTTCACGTTTAGATCACGCCAAAAATCCGTTGCTGCAGCCATATAATAGATGGGTACGCGGCGATCCATATCCAGAAAAAACGATTCAATCCCAGCAAAAACACATTGGCTAAATGGAAAATGGCTGCGATAAGCAGTGCTATCATCAAACTCATACTTGAAACTAAGGAAACAGGGAACAGTAACTCAAATAGCATTACCCCCCAAGACATCAAGCAAAGCAGGCGCGGCCAACTTGACCACTGCCTGAAAGATTCACTGGCGGGGTAAACAGAAAAAAGGAAAACATCACACAATGCACGCCCCGATCGCCAATCAGGATTCACTACTTTTACCAGTCCGGAAATAAAATACGACAAAACTAATTGTAGCGCTAGATAACCAAAAGCAACCTCTTTCCAATATTGCATGGAGGTGACATTGACCAAACACAAGCTACACAAAATGAGTAAACTCATGCGATCAGCGCCGCCATTGTACGGTCCCTGAAAACGATGCAGAATTGCCAACCCAACGAGTAAAAGCAACCAGACCACCCAACTTGTTTGAACCCCAGCAATCAGCAATAGCGCCAGGAAAAAACGCACAATAAACAAATACCGCTCATAACCTTTTGCGACAAAGTGTTCAATACTTTGTTGAGCATAAGCAAAGCCCAGTAATATTTCAGTCAAGCGTACCGCGTAATCTAACGTCATTCAGTCTTCTCTATAGAAAACTCTCGAATACAAGAATGATAGATAATTTCATGGTGAAGCTCAGATCCATGCCGTTCAATTGCGCACAATCGAAACTGTAAGTGCGTAGAGACTGACAAGTCAATCGACGAAGACGGTTTGAATAGATCACCCTCGATTCGATTCAAAATTTCATCTTCACTGTGCTTAGTCGGATTCAATATGAGCCGCTCAGCACAACTGTTAACAAACATGGTTTCGTTCCATTTCGCATTCCAAAACATACGCGCCGTCATTTGCCAAAGCGATAAATGTGCTGGGTGCGGACGAAAATCATACCATATTCTCGGCTCTTCGCTTCCTGAGCTAAGCAATGCAAACTGAACCCGTGGCGAAGGCGCGATGACATCAAAAAAATTCCATGAAGGAATCAATGCCGGAATCAATAGTTTTAATAGTTGCAATATAACCTCCTATTTAATTGCCTACTTAATCCCATAAAAGCAGCACAACATAAACTCTTTTAGAGTACGTGTTAAATAAAGCTCCCCGCCGCAAACACCAAGAAATAGAAACCTCAAGGGAGTTAAGCAAAAAGCTGTCCGTTTGAACACTAACGCTGGACTACCAAAGCGTATGCCGCGAGGGAGCTATGTCAGATAATCAATCGAGCTTGCCCTCTTTGTTATACCCATTCGTGCAGAAAGGTCATATTAAATTATGACTTTTTAGAATTTTTTAATAAATTTCTCTGGGCATAATTCTTCTCGTATTTTTCTTTACCTATAAATTCTATTTGTTTGTCGATCATTTGATCCATCGTCTTTAATAGTGGTAAATATTTACGATGATCATTTTCCAATTCTGAAAGTACAGTAACAATTGCTTCAAGGGTAGAAATCGAATTTTCATTCGGCTCTTTGCGAATACGGTAGCGTGAAGGCGAAGTTGGCGTGAAAGAAATCGTAGGTAAAAATTGAAGCTCAGGTATTTCGTAGATCATACGACGTGTCTTACGCCAGCTGCCATCAAGAAAAATAAGAGAACGAGTCTCTAATTTATTAATTTTCTCAATTGGAATACTTTCCTCTCCGGGATATATCAGTAACGGGTTTGTATTGGCGATTAATTGTTTAAGCTCACCATTTTCAGCGAAATTATTTGCAAGTGCAAGATGCGTTCTACAATTATCCAAACTCAACTGAGCAATTCTTGCTGTGCCAATAGCATGCTTTGATTCATTGGGGTGTTGAAGAATATGAATTGGCCAACGATTTTTGATATAGATCAATGTGTGACAGTAACAAGCAACTTGAGGGCGGTGACACTGAGTACAGGTGGAACGTTTCATTTTAAACGGCGCTAATCTGGAGGCTAGTAGTAATGTATGAATTGATTAAATTGTAGCATCATAATACCCGCAGGTGCAGTAGCTCAATCTTTAAATCCTCTAATTCATCAACTAGCACTAAATTCTTGCAAATTGACTGACACCCCATAAGCTTACAAAATGAACGTAATTAACGCCTACTTGATCACATTATTCGTTTATATAACAAACAACAACGTTAAGGTTGATGACATATCACCCGAATACAGCCTATGGGAACTAACCATAATGAAATCAAACACAGTGGACTATTTTTATTATCGCGTGTCAGCTAGGTAGAGAATGCAGATCTATACCAACCTGTCATCTTTAAATACAGCAAGAATGCTTAATCGTACTGACTCTATGATAAGTACGACTTTGCAGCGCCTGTCCACGGGAACAAGAATCAACTCCGCACGGGATGATGCTGCAGGCTTGGCAATTACTGAACGAATGACGGCTCAAATTCGCGGGTTGTCTCAAGGTATGCGGAATGTGAATGACGGCGTATCACTTCTGCAAACAGCGGAAGGCGGTTTGCAAGAAATAAGCAATATGATTCAACGTATGCGTGAACTAGCCGTCCAGGCAGCCAACGAAGCCGTCATGTCCGATTCAGACAAAGCCAATCTGCAAACAGAAGTTGATCAGCTATTGGGCGAGGTTAACCGCATTGCAAAATCAACAGCATTTAATGGTATTGAGATTCTAAATGACAACGTGACATTTGATACGGCCAATACGGGTAGCGATGAAATGAAAACCCAATTGGCGCTGAGAGATGTATGGTTACAGCAATCAGTAGATCGAATTTCCACCTTCTTCGGCATGGACTCAGGCAATACAACATTAACTGTTGATTTTGATGACCCCGGCACTGATGGCGCTGGCGGTACGTTAGCGTTTGTTAGTGCCAGTATTGGCGCTGGAGTAGGTAATATTGCAAATCTTGAATTAAATGTCGATATGGCCGATTTTATTAACGTCACCACACCGAATGGTGGGGACGCACCTTTTTATTACGATAGAATTATTGCACATGAAATGGTTCATGCTGTGATGTACGATAAAACAGACACCACCCAGATTCAGACATGGTTCCTTGAGGGTGCGGCAGAGTTTATTCACGGAGCCGATGAGCGCGTCGCTGCTGATGCGGCTGGTTTCGGCTCGAATAAAGCATTTAACCTAGCAGCCACGGTTGATTTAGATGTTGCTGTAGGCCCAGGCGGATGGGGAGGAACCAGTGCTGATTATTCCGTTGGATATCTGGCCGTCAGGTATTTACACGATACGGCTGCTGGTGGCATAACAGGTGTCATGAATCAATTGGAACTGGGGGATAGTTTAGAGCAAGCCATTACAGCAACAACCGGCCATGCAAATATCGCTGATTTTCAAACTGACTTTAGGGCTAACATTGGCAGCATTGTTTCTGATTTATCCCTTACCAATGCAGATACCGGAGCAGTCGGTGGTCTGGATGCAGATGGTGGAACCTCTTTGGATGCGAGTAGTGTTATTAGTAACACCGAAGTTACCCAATCTAACCCAACGGATTTTAATGTGGTTTTTCCATTAGCTTTCTATAGCAACGAAGGCCCTACTGCCTATCTTGATATTCAAATTGGTAGTAAGGAAGGTGATATTATTAAAATCGCACATGCTGCTGCGAGCACAAAATCACTAGGAATAAGTAATGTTGATCTCAGAAATGAAGCAAGTACTGCCATCACTAAACTCGACAATGCAATTAACTACGTATCCAAACAACGCGCCCGCATAGGCGCACAACAAAACCGCCTTCTTTCAGCACACAGTGTTAACGAAATTGCAGTAGAATCTTTATCAGCTAGCCGCTCACGTATTAAAGACGCAGACTATGCGGTGGAAGTCGCGTCGCTGACCAAAGGGCAAATACTACAAAAAGCCGCAACTGCAATGATGAGCCAAGCCCAGGCTAGCTCTAGTCTTGTACTTCAATTGCTTAGCTAATACTAACAAAATTATTTTATATTAATTAAAGCAATGGCATCGTTGTGAAGCATTGTAATAGTTTCTCATCACACTTATATTGTGGCTTAGGCGCCTGTCCGATTTATGTATACCAATTTTCCAATTTTAACTTAGGTACTCTTGAAAATTCTCTAGTATTATTCGTGACCAAGATTCCTTGGTGTTGTAAGGCCGTACCAGCTATTAATATATCGTGCGAGCCTATTGGAGTACCTTTTTTCTCTAACCTTGCTCTGATAGAAGCGGAAACTCTAGCTGTTTCATCGTCAAATGGTAGAATTTCAACTAAAGAACATAATTCCTTAAGTTGATTCTGTCTTTTTTTAGGTGAATTAGATTTAGCTATCCCATATTCCAGTTCGTAAATAACAATAGCTGGGATAGCTATTTCCTTTGGTGAAATTGCCAGGAATTTTTTTGGCACATTACCCATGCCTTTGAAGAAATAAATTAATGTATTTGTATCAATCACATACATTAAATTTCTTCTCTTTTAGAGTCTTTGCCTTTATTAACCCTAATATCTTCAATATCTGGGAAATCCTCCCAAGTCCCTGCAAGATTTACAACAGATTGAGGCCATTCGTTGGCAACTTTCTCTTGAATCACCTTCGCAATCCACTTACTCTTTGATAAATGGGCAGATTCAGCGGCTTGTACCATTTTATGTTCAATTTCATCTTCTAAATAAATTGTAACTTGTCCCATTTTATACACCTCACATATCGTATATGTGTAATTATATGTGTCGACAGCTGGTTGTCAATGTTTAAACTTGGAAAATGAAAGGGTAGTGCCCCCCCTTTCCTCCTATTTATTCGAGTAACAAATCCTTTAAACATGATTCCTACTACTGCCGACACAACACCCACACTTATTACAGCAGTAGCAATTAAGTCGAAAAAGAACTACTTTCACTCATGGTGTTTCCTGCTTATGAATGCCTAATGCCAGCCGTATCCGGCGAATTTGTAGAGAGCGCAGCGAAAGAATACGTCAGAGTTCACGGAATTGTTAGGCATCAACCTTATTCGAGACAGCATTTCCGACCAGATTGATATGGGCGTGGGGGTAGTGCGGCTCACGTTTTTGAAACGACAGAATATGGGGATCCTGAATCACGCCACCATTAATATTTACAGCCCGTCGAATAGTCTCATTTCGCTGCCAACTATCACGGCCCGCCACCACACTCGATAAATAGACAATGAGAGCAGCAGAGATTGAGCGCGAGGCACTTTCCCAGAGATAGCTTGGAGTATGATCCACAGCGTAGTAATCTATCGTTTCATATTTAAACATTGGATTCTTGAAGGTGGTTGGT
>CALZHW010000040.1 GCA_945787125.1 uncultured Ectothiorhodospiraceae bacterium | reverse complement strand
AACGGCGGGCAAGATATTTTTTTTAACGCAGAAGATAGAAATCATTTCTATCTGTTAATGCAGCAAGGGATATCTCGTTACGGTCATCGCATACATGGTTTTTGCTGCATGACAAATCATGTGCACTTGTTGATACAGGTTGCTGATGAACCGCTGTCAAAAATCATGCAAAACTTATCTTTTCGTTACACGCGTTGGATTAATAAGCATCAAAAACGCATGGGGCATTTGTTTCAAGGGCGCTTTAAAGCTATCCTGATAGATGCTGATGAACATTTACTTGAACTTATTCGTTACATCCATTTAAATCCTGTGAGAGCGGGTTTGGTGAAACAGGTCGATGATTATGCTTGGAGTAGTCATCACGCTTACAGGGGTAAAGAAACACTTCCCTGGCTTACCACTGACTGGGTTTATGGGAATTTTAGTCGTCAGCGTGCGGCTTGTATTCGACAATATAGCAAATTTATCGCAGAGGGTGTGGGAGAGCAGCACCGAAAAGAATTTCATTCCGGCAATTTAGGTGGTCAACTTTTGGGCGGAGATGAATTTGCGGAAAGTGTTTTTAAACAACTGGATGCCAAACCTGTTAAGCCACCCACCGTAAAAAAAATAGTTAATGCTGTGTGTACTATTTGCGATGTTAAGGAAAAAGAACTCAGTAAACCAGGCCGTCAACGAAAATTATCTGAAGCCAGAGGATTAATCGCCTGGTTTGTTGTTGACAAAAAAAGTGCAACTTTAACAAGTGTAGCAAGAAAAATTGAACGTGATTTGTCTGCATTAAGTGTCGCTGTTAAAAAAATTGAAGAAGGAAAAGGTGGAGAGCAAGGCATTCCGGGATAAGCTGAGATTGATTGATAATTCAATATATCAAGCCTGACCCTCTTCCTCCCTAAGGATGACCGCTAACAAAAAAAACGTCGCTAAATCATTCAGCGGTTGCTTCATGACTTGATGAAACATAAATACTAGCACATATAACGCTTGATATTGAGCGACATCATTGGGTGTGCGCTGTGTTAAATGTAAATCAGCATACGTCTTTGTAGTTTGTTTAGCTTAATAGGCATACCACCGCTGATCCCCGAATTTCGTTTTTTTTCCAATTAAATTTATAATGTTATCGCAGAATGGCTGGAAATCTCAGCCTGAAGGAGACAAGAAGTTTTAATAAGGTTTAATAAAGGGTGTAGATCTGTCAGTGACAGATCTACACCTCTTTCTATTTTCTATTTCTCGCGGATTAGCCCTTGCCATTCGCTAATAGTTAGCGTTAAATAAACACAATGTTTATTAACGGTGATCCTCCTACAGGGGACTTTCACCCCATTAGTTTATGCCCATGCCGGGCATACCCAAGACGCTCCAGCGGACAATAAAAAATCGCGATTTTTGCAAAGCAAAAATACGCGCCATTTTTTCTTGCCGCTGAGATTAATCGTTAGATTTATCTGCATATGGCTAAAGATGAAATCGAAGAGTACTACGCTGAAACTGCGAACCGAGAAGTTCGGCCAGATTTGGTTCTCGCAACGAGATTAATAAAAAGTAGCAAAACTGCGATAGATTGCGGGTGTGGAGCAGGATCAGATATTGCGTATTTGAGAAAAGAGGGGTTCATTGTTTACGCATTTGATATTGAAGAAGAATCTATAAAAATATGTAGAGAGCGGTTTAGAGGTGATGAAGATGTCTTTTTGTCGCGAGACAGTTTTAGCTCCTTTGATTACCCTAAATCCTCATTGGTCGTGGCGGATTCAAGCTTGTTTTTTTGTCCAGAAACAGAATTTGAGAAAGTCTGGAGTAAGATTTGCAGATCTCTATCTAAAGGCGGAATATTTTGTGGCTCGTTTCTTGGTCCCAAAGATACTATGGCGAGTCCTAACTACAACAGAGACGCTTATTGGCCGAATATTTTGGTGTTCGAGGAAGAGGATCTTCGGTCAAGGCTAAAAGAGTTTGAGGTTATTAAATTCACAGAGCACAATGTGTCAGGGGAAACACCACAAGGATTTTCCCATCAATGGCACATATATTCTGTGGTAGCAATAAAAATCTAACAAATTGCTCAAATTGACACATAGGTCTTCGCTTCGTTTTGTGCATGGCCTGCAGCCATTTTTGCACAAAATACCGCTACAGCTAAGGCGTAATTTAGCAAGACTAAATGTGATAAAGGAAGATTGTGAGCAACAATAGAATTAAACCAATCTCAGTAAAATTTCCACTCTCTGGTGAGTGGTGTGCTGTAAACACACCTGGAGAGAAAATTCCTAGTCATGGAACTGACATTTTTGGTCAAACATATGCGTATGATTTTTTACAAATTGATTGGAATGAGAAAGGATATAGATTTTTCAATAAACCAATGCTTCAGAGCGCTTTATTCGGAGTGAACCTGAAGGATACCTTTTGTTGGTCTCAACCTATATACGCCCCATTTGATGGTGAAGTCGTTGAAGTCAGTGATGGATTGAAAGAACGAAATCCAGTTCACATAGTACGAGACCTGTTTACTGTAATTAAGAACGGGTTTTTCTTGAAAGCAAAAACAAATCAAAACTTAAAATCTGTATTGGGGAACTATATAATATTAAAAGGTAATGATGCTTATTCACTTATCGCTCATGCTCGTTGTAACTCAATCATTGTTTCAGCTGGAGAGAAAATAAATGAAGGTCAACACTTGGCTGATGTTGGTCATTCTGGAAACTCAACAATGCCACATCTTCATTTTCAATTGATGGATCGACCAGAATTAGTGGAAGCAAAGGGAATTCCTTGTTGTTTTAAAAGTCTTGAATTATATAGTGATGGTGAATGGAGTAAAGTTAAAGATTATATCCCCGGCAGGCGGGAGCGATTCAAAGCGTAACAAATTCATCAACGCAGGAATCTAACAAATTTTACTAAAATATAGAGGGTATAAATTTAATCCTGGTTCATATGGTGATACAGGCAATTTTATGCCGTCCATCGCTTGTGAAAAACTAAGAGAGAATGGCAGCTGGGAATATCATTTTATTTTGATTAATCGGAATAAAATATTCATAGAAAATAACCAAGCTGAGGACACCGCAGAAAAGGATATTGCCAAAGCATTTGAAGTTAAAAATATTAATGGCTCAGATTCTGATTTCGCTATGGAGTTAAAACGCAAAGGGTATACCAAGGTGGGTGATTTTAGTATTGTAGATTAGGAGTGGATCAGGCATAACCAACATTTGCAGCGGACAGCCAAAGGCATCGCGATTATTGCGGAGTAAAAATACATGCCACTTTAATCTGCCACTTAGGTGAAATATTATACGTAATAAAAAAATAGAGGTTAACTCAATGACAAATATAATCGAGATAAAAACTGAACGTCTGCTATTACGACAATGGCGTAAAGAAGACTTATCCGAGTTTGCTTTACTTAATGCTGACCCATTAGTAATGAAATATTTTCCAAAAGTGCTGAGTGCTGAGGAAAGCGATGTATTAGCCGAAAAGATCATAAAACTAATATCCGAAAGAGGATGGGGGTTTTGGGCAGTTGAAACTATTAACACCCAATCTTTTATTGGGTTCGTTGGGCTTCACGAACCTCATTACGAGTTACCAGTAAATCCTTGCGTAGAAATTGGTTGGCGTCTAGCTAGAAAATATTGGGGTCAAGGGTATGCTACAGAAGCTGGCCAAGCATCATTGAAATGTGCATTTAATGACCTTGAATTAGATGAAGTCTATTCATTTGCTGTAGTTGCTAATAGAAAATCACGGGCAGTCATGGAGCGACTAGGTTTGAGAGATACAATGTCTAATTTTGAGCACCCAGTAATTCCAGAAGATAGCCCACTTCGAGAGCATGTATTATACAAAATTGATAAGCGTAGTTGGGTGGGAAATCACGAATGACAATCACATACAAGGGATTTTCGACAGCATGGGAGCTTCGACACAGCCAAGGAAGTCGTCGAGTGTGCAATTAACTCAAATTCCTTTATTATATAGTTAATCAACTCATTCTACATGCAAGGCCTTTAATTGATTTTGAGGATTATCTTTTACAGTTTCGACTTTTTGTTATAAGTTAATCGCACCAATAAATAGCCAAATTTTGGCGACCAACAAGCGTTACAAAAAATGAAAAAAATAAGACTAAATATAGATCAACGTTTTTCCATCAATCTATTCATTGGGTTAATTTTCACTTTATTACTCTGCAAGTTTGTCGCTGCAAATGAAAAATATTCAGTTCAAGGCGTGGTGTTATCAGGTTACGATAACAGCCCCATTCCCTATGCTGTTGTGAGTATTGAGGGGCAAAGTGAACTTCGAACTCGCGCAGATGATGAAGGCCAATTTACGCTTACTCTACCTCAATCTGGAAAATATTCATTAAGGGCTTCTATTAGTGGTGATCTTTACGGTGAATCAACGTTAGTGTCAATTGAGACTAAACAAAATAATAAACCACTTAAGTTATTCATAAACCTAATCGGTAGCGCCGCTGAAATTACTGTAACAACAGAATCACCAACCCGCCAAATATCTGCAATAAGCATTAGCCATGAAGAGCTCAATCGAGTCGCAGGCACAGCGGGTGATCCATTGCGGGCAATACAATCACTACCGGGTGTAGCAATCGGTGAAGACATATCCAGTGAACCCGCCGTTCGAGGCTCATTTCCCGGAGATAATCTCTATTACGTTGATTTCTTGCCGGTAGGATATTTATTTCATGTTGGCGATTCTGCAAGCGTAATACAAACAGAATTTATACGTGATATTGACTTTTACCCTTCAGCTTTCAGCGCGGAATATGGAGACAAAATCGGGGCTGTGTTTGATATTAATCTGATAATACCAGACCGGAAAGATTGGCAGCGAACAATTGATTTAGGTTTACTGGGCATAAGCTTAGCTGCGCAAGGCCCCGTCACAAAAAACCAATCAACATTTTTTGGATTTAGACGCAGCTATTTGGATCTGGCTCTAGATCTCATTGGTGATAACGAAAACCATACAGAAGACATACTAGAAACACCTACCTTTACTGATTATCAAGGAAAATATATCTGGGATATCAATGTAAATAATATCGTCTCCTTAAATATCAGTGGCGCAAATGATTCTCTAACAACTCAGCGTCCAGGTGCATCCTGGTGGATTGAAGATGAAGATCAATCTTACAATACACAAGCAGTTGTTTGGGATAGTTATTGGAATAATAACAGCAACAAACTGGCGTTTGGTTATCTATCAGTAGCACGAAACGCCACGGACGGCCCCGTACGGGACAGAAAAATAAAAAGAAAAATATTATTTGCAAGAGAGCAGCTGCAATTTCAACACACTAAAAAGCATTTTTTCATCGTAGGTGGTGATTTGCAAAGCCGAACTATCGATTATTATGACCTGATTTATTTTGGTTGTGACGCTATTGATGGCTGCCAGGCGGAAATTGATACGACCAAACACATAAATATTGGCGCGGCATATTTAAAAGATCGATGGTTTTTGCTGGACAATCTAACTTTGAATCTCGGTGCTCGTTTAAGTGGCAATGATTTAGTCAAAACTTTTTATCTCGAACCTCGTCTGGGAATTGAATGGAATGTATTACCTCAAATTGCTCTTACCGCCGCCTGGGGCCAATATAACCAAATGCCCAATATTGACTCACTCATTGGCAATTTTCGCAACCCAAACCTAGAACACATTCGTTCAGAACATTCAGTGCTGGGCCTAAAGCAAGAGCTGAATAATGGTTGGAGCTGGAAAACAGAAATCTATTATAAAACCATGTGGAATCTTCTTGAGCGGCTTGAGGGAATGCCACACCATATCAATAACGGCAACGGAGAAGCTTATGGGGCAGAATTTTTTCTTAAAAAATATCTTACGAACAAGTTTTCCGGCTGGCTTTCCGTCACTGCTTCACGAACTGAAATAACAAATAATCAAACAACAGAATCTTTTCTTACAAGCTATGATCAACCCTTAATAGCGACATTGGTTTTTAGCTCAAAGTTAAAAAACCGCTGGTTTATTGACTTAAAATGGTATTTTCACAGTGGTACGCCTTACACACCTATTGAAAGTGCAACGCCAGTTTTTAATGAAGACGATGGTGAAATTAGATTTTACCGAACCGTAGATGGAAAATATAATTCTACTCGATACCCCGCCTATCATCGACTAGATGTAAAGGTTTCAAAACGAATGATTTTTCCACACTTAAAACTTGAAGCTTATTTGGGTGTTATTAACTTATTCAATCGTAATAACGTAAATGAATATAATTATTCTTTTGATTACACATCCAAGTCACCATCATTTCAACTGCCAATACTGCCAACCTTTGGCATCAATGCGACATTTTGAGAGGTGGCATTGAGTTACTATTTTCACCATTTCATAGCAATTTTCATACAATATCACCAGGACACCCAGAAAACTTCACGCCAAACATAAATCAGCTTATGCCTTGATAAATTGTTCAGTTTGATAGGCAGACCAACGCTGCTCGCTGGATTTAACGCATTTTTGTCTTGCAGCTGAAATACCCCGCAAAGTAATGAGGTGGATTGCGCCTCTTTTTCTTTTGTTGGTTTAAATATATTCTGGCGATCTTGCATTATTTTTTCGAATGGATAGGCTGGCGTGCTTGAACCTTGGTACAGCGTGTGCCCCTAGCCTGAATAACAAATCACTATCTCACCTTCATAAGCTGTGTCTCTTTCTCCGCTTTCCAACATAATCTCAATTGAGCCTCGTTGTACGAGATGAAATACTGCGACATGCGTACTGTGATTACTTCCCAGACTTCCTGCAAATGCCTGATGATTGGGGATAGATATTGCCCATGGGGCTAAATAACATTCATTCAATAGCAATCCACCAGACACCCGCATATCACGCAGAAGAGCACCAATAAGATCGTACTCACGTCCAAGGTCAGTAGAATCAGCAACAAATTCAGTTGAATTAGCCATTTTCTCCTTTATTAATGTAGTCGATACTGCATAGTGTAGTCACATATAATGAGGAAATACACTATGCTGCCGGTTTCTTCGGACTTGTAGCTGCGTTTTCTGTCGCGAGCAATGCGGAGGATGCAACGAGGCGTGCATGGTTTGCCAATCTTTTCGGTTTAACAGATATATTGGCTGTTGCAAGCACACTTTCTTTACTCATATTACATGAAATCACACCACACGGCGTCATGATGTATGCAGTCTTCTTACATGCACCGCTATGGCTCTGGTTTCACCTTATTTCTATCTACAAATTGGTTACAGATAAAGACAAAGAAGGTAAGACATGCCATACGTAAACATTAAAATCACTGATGAAGGTGTGACCTCAGAACAAAAAAAGGAGCTAATCAAAGGTGTAACTGATTTGCTTCAGACTGTGCTTGGGAAAAATCCGAAAACTACAGTTGTGGTGATAGATGAAATTGATACTGGTAACTGGGGCATTGAAGGTGAGAGTGTGACTGAAAGGAGAAAAAGGGGTGGATAAATTAAAGCCCATGACCAATGGGGCACATCATGTTGGACTAACTGTCACCGAGCTTGAAGCATCCGCTGAGTTTTTTGTTAAAATTTTGGGGTGGTCTGAGGTAAGAAGGGATCCCGTTTATCCCGCGATATTTATAACTGATGGTGTCTTGATGATCTCATTATGGAAAACTAAATCGGACGCTCCGAAAGAGTTTAATAGAAAAGAGAATATTGGCCTTCATCATCTGGCACTATCCGTTGATAGCTTTGAAGCCCTGGATGCTGTTCACGATAAAATGATAAAAAATGAAATTAAGGTAGAGTTTTCGCCTGAGTTGTTACGGGATGGCCCTGCCAAACATATGATGTGTTATGAACCAAGTGGAATTCGGGTTGAATTTATTTGTATACCAAAATGAAATCTAACGGATAAATCAATGTCTGATTTTTCCAGGCCGATGACCACAGTTGAGCGAGTATCGAGGCGAAACACTTAAGCGAGTCAAAGATGATGGTATCTCAGGCAATCACTTTGGTGAAGAAACTGGACAGGAATATTGGGGTTCAGGTATAAAAAAATGTGGGGCTAATGCTCATTATTTAAAGAGGTCACCCATACTCGTACAAGCGACATTTATGCAGGATTCTGATGCGCTTGCATTCGCGAAATACTTGAACCCACAAACACTTACTATGCACAACCAAGATGTATTGGATGTCTACGAGTCATCTCAAAAATAACAAACTACCTAAATCGGATAGTCGAGGGCTTTTCTCCCCCTGCCCCCACACCACTACAATCATGCAGATCCGCAATGGGCGGTTCGAGAATTATGAGTGTATGATATCCACCCATCTCTGAGCGAAAACAATCCTTGGCTTTCTAACCATGCATCACTCAAAGAAATTTGAATACCTTTGATTTTTGAGCTTCGCTAGTAACTCTCACTGGATATCCCACATCGAATTGCAAGCATCTTCGAAACGCCACCCTTAAAAGTCATTGGGATTGGACCAAAATCGCAAATTCAATTCTAATTACGGAGCAACTATGGGATTCTACGATATAGAAAAAATGTAATCGAACATATTGAAATGGACCGGGGCTTTTTGATGGAAGAGAGCTAATCGATAGCTTAAAAAAAGGATTCTTCAAAAGACCCATAAATTACAACAAACAAGAAGTTGCCGAGTACTCGCTCCATTACAATGCAAATGGTATACATATTATTAATGTAATGATTTCATTTTTTTATAAGTTTATTAAGTTCTCTAAGTAAAAATCCTTTCAAAAATTCTAAAAAAAACGGGATGTCGTGCTAGTGCAACAAAAGTGAAAAAAAATTCCCCGCAGAATGTTTTAAAGTACATTGGTAAAAAAATTTTATAATATAGCTGAACAACGTAGGTGGTTGAATTTCATTTTATTTGTCAAATAGCAAAGTTCGAGTTAAAGTAATTGTACGTAAAATGATTAATAATATGCTTAAATAACAACTGGTAAATTGTGATTAACCCAATCGCTAGCGCCATGATAGCGAAAATGGAGAAAATAAATAGTCCAATTTTCATTTCAATAGATGGCAGGAAATCTCAGACTTTAGCTCCCTATATGACGAATATTCAAGTTTAGCAAGTTAATATAGCGATCACTGCCATGCCTTTCTTTAGCTATTGTATATAGCTTTATGACAGGGCGATTTATGACATCAACATGACGTTCATTATTTTCAATATGGCTGATAGTTGGTTTCGATGGAAAATCATTGCGTGGCTGATTTTAAACTTGTAATAACAAGTGACAAGTAAAATGTAAGGAGTCCAAAAATTGAATATAGAGTGGTTTAGAAAGCTTTCCCTCTATTATTTTTTTAAACCAATGATTGGCAAAGTTCGTATTTTTTTGCGTACCAACGGCTTCCAGCCCTGAAAGTAACTATTTATTTTAACCGGAGAATCAAAAAAATGAGTACATTACTAACAACCTTAATCGTACTGTTATCACTCAGTATTACCCAGGCGCTTGCGGCGCCCATTCACGGTATGAAAAACCCAAAACGTGTGCCCGATCAATATATCGTTGTGCTCAAAGAGCATCAAGATGTGCCTTTTGTGTCCAGAGACTTAGCAAAAAAACATAAAAGCCGAGTAAAGAAAAAATTCTCCAAGGCATTGAACGGCTTTGTGATAAATACCCCACAAAGGCAATTAAAGAAACTAGCCGATGACCCACGCATAGACTTTATCGAGGCGGACAGCGTGATCGAAATTTCCGAAACTCAATCACAGGCTACCTGGGGATTAGATCGCATTGATCAGCGGGACATACCTCTAAACGGTTCATATACATATAATGTTGAAGCCGATAGTGTAAATGTCTATATTATCGACACAGGCATCCGCACAACCCATCATGAATTCGGTGGTCGCGCTACTGAGGCTTTTACTGTGATCAATGACGGCAACGGTGCCAGGGACTGCCATGGACATGGAACACATGTGGCGGGTACGGTAGGCAGCATAACCTATGGTGTTGCAAAACAAGCCAAGCTACATTCAATACGCATTTTAGATTGTGAAGGCTTCGGTTATGCGTCTGGTGCGATCGCCGGAATTGACTGGGTAACAGCCAATCATGCGGGATTGGCTGTGGCTAATATGAGCCTGGGCGGCTCTGGATCGATGGCGATGGATCGCGCAATACAGACATCAGTTGCGGCCGGTGTTACATACATTGTAGCGGCAGGTAATAGTAATGCAGATGCATGTAATGATTCTCCTGCACGAATTGCTGAAGCTATTACCGTCGGTGCAACTAGCTCCAATGACGCACGTGCAAGATATTCAAATTGGGGGAGTTGCGTAGATATTTTTGCACCTGGCTCGCAAATTAAGTCAACATGGAATGCAAATGATGCGGCAGTTGCAACGATTAGTGGTACCTCCATGGCCTCGCCACATGTTGCTGGGATGGCAGCCTTGTATTTGGCTAGCAATCCCACAGCCTCCCCTGCTCGAGTTCAAGAGGCTATTCTTGCTGAGGCCACACCAGGCCAACTTAGTAATATTGGTAGTAGCTCACCAAATCTACTCGCTTATTCACTATTTGACAACGAAAGTGATCAAGATCCTGTGGCTAGCTGCCCAGTCGGCTCTGAAGTGTTTCAAACAAATCTATCCGGAACGAATGACGCTGACTTCCAACCTAACGGCAGTTATTACTACACTGGGTCTACGGGTATTCATCGCGGACAACTGATAGGGCCTGCAAATGCTAATTTTGATCTCTACCTATGGAAATGGAGTGGTTCAAACTGGAATGTTGTTGCGCAATCTAGAGATCCTGGCGCAGATGAAATTATCAATTACTCTGGCACCAGTGGTTATTACTCATGGAGTATACAATCTTATGATGGCAGCGGTGACTACTCTTTCTGTCTGAATAAACCGTAGCCGCTAAAAGCATAGAAGCCTGCCCGAGAATGGAAGTCGTTACGAGGGAAAACCCTTTTAATACAGTTTCAGGCTTTCCATTCTTGGGCAGGCACCTAGCGGCAACTGCTTTTCAAAATCAGTAAAACAAGATTAGGCCCAATCTTGATCAGACAATTGCCCGTATAATGCGATGACTGCCTGGTCAAATCAGGGCTACTATAAGTCATGATATTGCTGGTGCTTGGAATGCACAAATACCAGGGAGCCCATTATAAATTATTATTAATGTAACGATAAAATTGTCGTTTTTTCAAAAGATAAACAAGCCGGAGTTATTAGTAAAAATAGAGAGAAATCTAATTATGGCTGCCCTCCTAAATCTTAATTGTTTTGCGAGTAATTCATAATACCTTGCAAGTGATGGAAAAATAGGACAGAATTTTTTATATTTGATAAATGGGCAATTATATTAAAATGATACAGAGTATTCTTTGCGATATTGATTTTGTTTTAATATTTACTAACTGTTAGGCAATACAGGACCGCAATATCTAAATAGTCGAGTTAAACTAAATGGAGTACTCATTATCATGTCAAAGCCGATTCACCAAGAAATCTCATTCAACACTAACCCTAAACGCATTTATGAAGCGCTTACCAATGCTAAACAGTTTAGCGAGCTAACAGGTGCGCCGGCAAAAATAGATTCAGTATCCGGTGTTAGCGCCGGAGCAAACCCGAAGATAAACGCCTAACTTAACAATCAACAAGGTCAATTTATACAACGCGTAAAATACTCGCATTGTATAAATTTCCTGTTATCGAAATCGTTAAGCATATGACTAACGTCTAAAAACCGAATAAGGAAAGCTAATATGAAAATTCTCATGGTGCTAACATCACACGATAAACTCGGAGATACAGGTGAGAAAACGGGATTCTGGCTCGAGGAATTTGCCGCTCCTTACTACATCTTCAAGGACGCAAGTATAGATATCGTACTTGCTTCACCAAATGGTGGGCAACCGCCACTGGATCCGAAGAGCGATGAGCCAGACTTTCAAACGGAAGCAACTAAACGGTTCAGAGACGATGTTGATGCACAGGCTATTTTGGCAAATACGTTGAAACTATCAGGTATAGAATCTAATAATTTCGATGCGGTATTCTATCCTGGTGGGCATGGACCACTCTGGGACTTAGCCGAAGATCGTGACTCCATTACTTTGATTGAATCCATGTATGCTTCTGGTAAACCTGTTGCTGCGGTATGTCACGCACCTGGTGTACTCCGCAATGCCAAATCTACTGACGGTAATCCCCTAGTCAAAGGAAAGTCTGTAACGGGTTTTAGCAACTCAGAAGAAGATGCAGTTAAACTGACTGAAATTGTGCCTTTTTTGGTGGAAAGTGATTTAATATCAAAAGGTGCCAATTATTCAAAGGGCGACGATTGGCAGCCATACGTTATTGCTGACAAGAACCTGATCACAGGCCAAAACCCAGCTTCATCAGAGTTGACAGCCAAAAAAGTACTAGAAAGAATCGAGCAACAGATTAATTAACAAAGAATTGCAGCGGATAAGCCGCTGAATGCGGCATTAAATGCAAACAAATAATTGGAGTGCTATTCAAGGTGCCGGAGTGATTGATGTTTGCTCAGGGCACCCTGGAAGATACGGTGATGTCACTAATTAACACAGGGTATCGTCCAGAACCACCGCTAGAGTGATGGGAATACATCATTACTGTAACGTTATTTTTCTTGCAATGATTATTCCCACCATAGTCGGCTGCAGACTAATCATCCGGCACGAAAGATTTCATGACCAAATCAGACGGTTTGCCGAAGAAGATTATTTGACGAAGCTATATAACAGAAGGATGATGTGCCAAGCAATCGATAGTAAAATCAATCGGTACAATAGATACAACAACGGGTTTTGTTTAATCTTTCTGGATATCGATCACTTTAAGAAAATAAACGATACAATGGGACATCATTTCGGTGATCAGGTATTGGTTGAAATAGCAGAATCAATAAAAAGAACGACTCGTGGAACAGATATATCGGGGCGCTGGGGTGGTGAGGAATTTATAATTCTCTGTCCGGAAACAAATATTGATGGAGCACACAAATTAGCTAAAAACTTGCGAACTCAGATAGTAGAGAAATGAGATTCCTAAAATCGGTCATATAACAGCGAGTTTCAGGGTTGTCGCATATGAGCAAGGGGAGACTGTGATGCCGAGTCGCTTGCGCTCCCTGCCCCACGCAACTTACCAGCAACGTTTGACCCAGCTTTATGTTGCACTAAATTGTAAGGAGAAAACGACAATGACACCAGACCATCCATGGATGTGGCATTGGACAGGAATGTGGATTTTTCCCACGGTCATGTTCCTAGTAATGATCATCTTCATTTTTGTGTTTTTCGGACGAGGAGGCTGTAGACCACTGTGGTGGGGCCCAAGAGAACATCACAGAGAAGGTAGAGAAACGGATTCAGCATTAGAAATATTGAAAAAGAGATATGCGAAGGGAGAGATCACAAAGGAGGAGTTTGAACAGATGAAAAAGGATATCTTGAGTTAACAGTTTATAGGTAACCCCATGCTTTGGAAACGTATAAATGATTGTAATGGTCAAGTTTTCTTGGAAGAAATTTAAGCTGCATTTCGAATTTCAATCTTTCTTTCAGCAGGCGTAATATTTCCTATCGCTGAGTGTAGTCGTTTGTAATTATAAAAGCGGATGTAACTTTCTACTGCTGCAGCAACAGACTGATGATTTATAAAGCTCAATCTGTTCAGTTTTGCTGTTGGTAAACGAGAAAAAGGCATTATTTACACAAAGGCGGAAAATCGGAAAAAGATATAACGAGGTAATGAATTTGACCTTTTAAACAGGATGAAAACTATGATCGAAGAAAATAAGAAATCTGCCACAGAGTTCTATTCTTTAATGTTCAACGACTGCAGGCCAAGAGAAGCGATCGAAAAGTACGCCGGAGAAGAATACATTCAACACAATCCTCACGTTGCGGACGGGAAGAAGGCCTTTATCGAATATTTTGAAAGAATGGCATCCGAATACCCAGGAAAACGTGTCCACTTTAAGCGCGTAATTGCCGAAGGCGAGTATGTCGTTTTACACTGCCACCAAGAATGGCCGGGTGATAATGACTACGCAGGAATAGACATATTTAGGTTTGATGAAAACGGAAAAATTGTTGAACACTGGGATGCGCTTCAAGTAATCCCTGATAAATCTGCTAATCAAAATACAATGTTCTAAGCACATGCCTAAATCGGGTAGCCAGTTTTTTTTCTCCCAGCTACAACGCGTCGAACTATTCGAGTCAAGAAACGAGAGAGATAAAGTCCCTTTCAAAGAATGAAATAGATGGATATTTAAATGGGAAAGGTATGGGTCTCTCCAAAGCTGCTGAGCTAAATCATTACCCTGGGCCACTCCATATTCTTAACCTCAAAGTTGAGCTAGAGTTAACAAAAGGCCAAATTGAAGAAACTCAGAGCATCTATGGCACAATGCACTCCAATGCTAAAAAGTATGGGCGTAGTCTCATTGATAAAGAAAGAGAAATTGAATTGTTGTTTAGCAATCAACAGGCTGACCCCAAAGTATTGGAGGAACTAGTAAAAGAAGCGGCTGAACTTAAAGCAAAAATAAGGCTTGAACATTTAAGCGCTCATATCTCCCAAAAGCTATTATTAAGTGAAACCCAAATCAAAAAATATGATGAAGCCCGAGGATACACTGGAGCTGGTAATCATAAGCGTAAACACCATCACAATCACTAATCAAGACATAACAAAGCATGTAATTCGAGAAAAAAATGAATTCGTACTCTAAATTTGTCTGATTTCGAAAAGTGAGAAAATATTGATACCCATGAAATATTCGATATCAACAGATAAATCAAAACTCAATGCAGAAGAAACCCACGATTACTTATGCAATAGATCATTGGAGCTAAGGGCTGCAAGCCCCTTAACTACCCAGTATTTCAAGCATGTTTTATCGGTATTACAATGCACAATGATTCGTCCTCCATGCTCCAGGAGACACTCCCATCGTACGTTTGAACGCACGGCTAAAGGCCGCAACATTTTCATAGCCTGTCGTTAATGCGATTTTTTCGATATTACTCTGTGAATGCTTAAGAAGCTTGCTGGCTAGATACATTCGCCATTGGGTCACATAAACCATCGGACTCATACCCATTATTTGAGTAAATCGTGCGGCAAACCGGGATGGCGATAAAGAGCCAATTTCGGCCATTGCGGTAACGGACCAACGGCTATCGGGTTCTGAGTGGATGGCGCTGATCACGCGGGCGACCATTGGATCTTTTATTGCGTGTAGCCAACCGGCCTCATCATCATCGATGGCTTCAATGTATGAACAAATCGACTTGGCACAGAGCAGCTCCAAATAGCGCTCAACTATGTACTCATGTGAATACGATGGCTGTGTTATCTCACTGAGTAATAGCTCCATAATATTTTTTGTAGCGGATTGGGAATAAGAGCCCCGTCGCGTAGTAGAGAGCTTGAGTATAGAGGGAAGCGCTTCAAAAAGTGGGTTTCTCATTATATCTTGCAGCTGAAATACCCCGCAAAGTAATGAAGTGGATTGCGCCTCTTTTTCTTTTGTTGGTTTAAATATATTCTGGCGATCTTGCATTATTTTTTCGAATGGATAGGCTGGCGTGCTTGAACCTTGGTACAGCGTGTGCCCCTGGCCTGAGTAACAAATCACTATCTCATCTTCATAAGCTGTGTCTCTTTCTCCGCTTTCCAACATAATCTCAATTGAGCCTCGTTGTACGAGGTGAAATGCTGCGACATGAGTACCGTGATTACTTCCCAGACTTCCTGCTAATGCCTGGTGATTGGGGATAGATATTGCCCATGGCGCTAAATAACATTCATTCAATAGCAATCCACCAGACACCTGCATATCACGCAGAAGAGCACCAATAAGATCGTACTCACGTCCAAGGTCAGTAGAATCAGCAATAAATTCAGTTGAATTAGCCATTTTTTCCTTTATTAATGTAGTCGATACTGCATAGTGTAGTCACATATAAAGAGGAAATACACTATGCTATCAATAACATCTCCCTGGTTTATGATCGGGCTTGACTTACTCATGATTACTTACACGCTCTGGGTACTTTCATTGGGTAACAAAAATAAGTTTCACTACGGCATCGGTGCCGGGTTATTGGTTTGGCTGCTCCTGCTTCACCTTGGGCTTTCAACTCGAAGCATATTCCCAGAGACGATTTCTGGGGGCGCTTTTCTAGCGGTTATAGTTGCAGCTGTCGGTATGGTAGGCGCGCTCTTACTGGCGACGTCGCCTATTAGGACGATTCTGCTTAGCTTAACTCAACAACAGTTGTTACTATTACAGGGAATTCGGGTCTTTTTTGGTGCTACGTTTCTAATGCACGCCAGTGTGGGGGGAATGCCGCTAATATTCGGCATTATTGATGGTTGGTCGCACATTGCTGCCGGTTTCTTCGGACTTGTGGCTGCTTTTTCTGTCGCGAGCAATGCTGAGGATGCAACGAGGCGTGCATGGTTTGCCAATCTTTTCGGTTTAACAGATATATTGGTTGTTGCAAGCACACTTTCTTTACTCATATTACATGAAATCACACCACACGGCGTCATGATGTATGCAGTCTTCTTACCTGCACCGCTGTGGCTCTGGTTTCACCTTATTTCAATCTACAAGTTGGTCACAGATAAAGGCGAAGAGGGAAAAGTATGCCATACGTAAACATTAAAATCACTGATGAAGATGTAACCTCAGAACAGAAAAAAGAGCTAATCAAAGGTGTAACTGATTTGCTTCAGACTGTGCTTGGGAAAAATCCTAAAACTACAGTTGTGGTGATAGATGAAATTAATACTGATAACTGGGGCATTGAAGGTGAAAGTGTGACTGAAAGGAGAAAAAAGGGTGAATAAGTTAAAGCCCATGACCAATGGGGCACCATTTTGGACTAACTTTAGGTTTCTGCTATCAAAAAACGTAGGTCCAATGCTCACGGGGGGCATAAACAACACGCCTCATAGTTAACTCGCATGTTATACGGCATAGGAAGACACAGATGATATTAGAAGTTGCCAAACTCGATGTAAAGCCAGGTCAGGAAATGGAATTTGAGACAGCTTTTGGCAAGGCTCAAGACATTATCACTGGCATGGAAGGCTATGTTTCGCACCAGCTTCAAAGATGCTTAGAGAAAGGAAATCGTTACGTTTTATTGGTTAACTGGAAAACACTTGAAGACCATACAGAAGGATTTCGTGGATCAGCAGAGTACCAGGAGTGGCGTAAACTGCTTCACCATTTTTATGAACCGTTTCCTGAGGTAGAACACTATTCGGTTGTCTATGAAAATATCTTATAGCAAAGCGCCCCAGCGGACAGTCAAAAGCGGCGCAATCGATTAATAGTTTGTCTATCGACTCAGAGGAGACGCATAAAGCCTCCCTCTGCTCACAGAACCGAGCGGATAGCTCCCCCATCTCAAGAATTGATATTCATGAATGGATACGTCTTACGTGAGGAGCCGTATACGGATCCGTAGGTACGGTTCTGTGGCCAGACGAAGGCTTTTGCCGCCTCTGACCCGATAAATAGAATGTGTAATTATACCGAAATCCTAAATGCTACAGGAATATGTTCATCCATTTCAGCATATTTGATAATTCATAATTCAAGTTTCGAAATTCAAAAATTTCTCAAACATTAAATATAATTAATGTTTGAGAAATTTGATGCCTGAAGACTTGAATTATGATAATCAGGAACTAAGCTTACAGCAGACAAGGAATTTGAAGCAACATAATATAATATATATTAAAAGTATAGCGACAAAATCTTGCAGCTGATGCTTAGAGAATTTGGATTTTTAAGCGAGCTAGTCAGCGACATCACCACAAGGAGTTAAGCAATGAAGCGAAGAATTATAGCGTGTAATGTAATTGCAGCTCTATCCATGATCGTGCTGATGAGCGCGCTACTCGGCGGCTGTGCTACAGCGCCTAAAGAAGAACAAACCCTACTGGTTTGGCCTCCACCACCGCTGCCGGCACGCATCGAATTTGTTCGCAGTATCGTTGGTGAACAAGATCTTAAACAGGACACCACCTTTTCCCAAAAAGTCATGGATTTCCTGACAGGAATAAAACCGCCACCCACACGCATTGTAGAACCTATGGGCATCGCAGTTACAGACGATGGGCAACGTCTCTATGTTGCAAATTCCAGAGGTTATGTACTCATGTTTGACTTTGAAAACAGCGTGTTTACCAAGATAGAACCGCTGGCCTACCCCATCGGCCTGGTGCTTGACGGGCAAGGAAACCTGCACGTGGTTGAGCAACGCAATCGCCAAATTTCGGTGTTTGACCCGTCAGGACAAAAGATTCGTAGCTACACGCATGCCGATCTTGAACGCCCGTCCGGAATAGCAATCGATCGTGTAAGAGGCAGAGTTTATGTCGCAGATACCGGCGGCGGCAAACAAAAAGGTGAAACGACGACGGGTCATAGCGTAAAGGTTTTTGATCTCGACGGCGAGTTACTGCAAACCATCGGCCGTGGCAAAGGACAAGAGCCAGGCCAAATGCTCTTCCCTACCTACCTCACCGTCGATACCGAGGGTAATTTATTTGTAACCGACACATTGAATGCACGCGTTCAGGTATTTAACCCCGCAGGAAACTATGTGAAATCTATCGGCCAACGGGGTAACGCCTGGGGTATGTTTGATAAACCCAAAGGCGTCGCACTGGATAACTTAGGTAATGTGTATGTTGTGGATTCAGGCTGGTCGAATGTGCAGATTTTTAATCAAAAAGGACAGGTATTGCTCTTTTTCGGCGGACGTGGACCACTTCCCGGCATGCTGAAAAACCCAACCGCGATTGCTATCGATGCCAATAACCGCATCTATGTGGCCGACTATATCAATCACCGGGTAAACATTTATAAGCTGGTCAACACCAGCGCTGCAGATAGCAACATTAAACCGGTGCCTAATAACATAATGGCAACCGACACTAAAGGATAATAAATCCAGACAAAAACAACAAACAGGAGTAAAACGAAAATAAGGGGAGTAACAGTGCAGTGCAGTAAAGAGATAGCGCCGAGCTGCAAAACGCGCTTTCTCTACGCAAAGTAAGAAAGTAAGTAAACTAAATATAGCAAAAGGAGACTAGCTATGAAAACTAAACTAACACTCCCGCTTGTGTTATTTTTCTCGATAGCCTTAGCGCCGGCCAGCATCTTTGCTCTTCCCGGTGATGGTATTTCGGGGACAGCCCATGACTTCGCGGGCATAGGCGCAGTAGCCACGGGCGCGTGTACATTTTGCCACACACCCCATCAGGCTCAAACCACAGCATTGCTCTGGAACCATACCTTGTCGACAAATAATTTCACCTGGGATGATCCATCAACAACGGGGGGAACCGATTACCCAACATTTGCTGGTGATAGTTACAAAGGCCCAACCGCAAAATGCCTCAGCTGCCACGATGGCAGTGTAGCTGTTGGTGACATTGGCTGGTGGAACGGTGGCACTCCGGTCGGTTTGCTCAATTTCTCATTGACTGGTGCTATGCAGACCGGAGTAGGCGGCGATATGAGTGGTAATCACCCAGTGGCTATGCCCTATCCCATAGGCGGAACGGCGAACACTTACAATGGCGTTACCAATGGTGCACCGGCGGTAACTAGTGGTTGGCAGTCTGACCCAGAGTCATTGGGTATTCGCTTGTTCAATGATGACGGTTCCGGCAACATTTCTGCTGGCTCTCAAAGTGGACAAACCGGTATTGAATGCACCTCTTGTCATGACCCGCACAACAATGCAGCTGTCGATGTATTTCTGCTACTCGGTACAATTGGTGGTACCGGTACGGACTATATCTGCAGTAAATGCCATAATAAATAGGTAGCCCAGTAGCCAGCGGCGATAAGCCTGGTGTGGTGCGAACGCTGTTCGCACCACGGGCTTTTTTCTTAAGGCCATGAATCTTTCCCGCTGAACTTAATAATAGTTGCAGCCACGATCAAAGACAACCAGCAACGGAAACTTAGAGCATAGCGTTAAGCAATGTTTATTTATTTAAAGCAAGAGGTGTGCAGCAACAGGCAAAGCAAGACCAGAATACACCTTCGCAAAAAACACAACTTATGCAGAGTCCAATGAGCAGCGTGAACAAACACAATTTATTAAGGTGCAGAGCGAGTGACGCACAAAAGTTTAATAACTTCGTTAATAGTCAGTGGATGGCTTGCGCTGGTGCTGGTCGGCGGGTGCAGCATCAAAACCCGCGCATTACTGTTTGATGGAGTTGATAAAGAACCACCTCCACCCACTACCCGGGTTCGACGTGATCTGCTCGCTGAGATCGAGACACTAAAACGTGACCTCGCTGATGCACAGAAAGCGCTTGAGACCGCCAAAGCTAAACAACAGGTAAAAACTGCTGACGCTCCACTACCCACTGAACTCGCCAAGAGCTGGGTCGAACTCAGTGAGCTTCTACCGAAACATCGCAGTGGCCAGGTTGACTGGGGTGCTGCATTGCAAGCAGGAACGATTAGACCCCAGGCGGGACTTGACCCTACTGTATTAGCATACGCAGAATTCAATTTGGATATTACCTTGGATCGCACTAAATCACCAACAATGGCGGCTCGTGGCTTATCCGCAGTGAAATTTTCACACGCTGCCCATAGCCAGTGGCTTATTTGTGATAACTGCCACACCAAAGGTTTCCAAATCAATAACAACGGCACGGATAACATCCTAAAGCACGACTACTGCGACAATTGCCATGGTACAGTCGCCTTTGCCATGGCCAATTTAGATACCTGTGATCGGTGCCATTTAAGATTGCCGTGAGGGACGTGATGCCAGCATTTTCGCCATTATTGTTTGCCCTTTTATTCATAACCACTGTGGCCAATGCAGCGCCAGAAGTCATGGGAAACATAACCTACCAACGTCAAGGCGAGCAAGTAGCTGACGGCACCCCAGCGGCAATATTTCCGCACTGGGTACACCGCGTTCGATACAAGTGTTATGTCTGTCATTTTGAAATTTATCAAATGCAGGCTGGCAGCGATAAGGCATCTATGCAAGACATTATCGCAGGCAAATCCTGCGGGGTTTGTCATAACGGAAAAATCGCCTGGAATATTAAGTTCGATACATGCTCTCGCTGCCATAGGGCTGAAGAATAATGCAAAAGCGAATTAACATACTAACCCTGATTCTGGCATCGGCAACATTTTTTTTTTAACGAACACCACCGTGCTGGCCCAAGGTCTCCAGTTGGGTCGATGGGGCGGTGACTTAGAGCTTGTCGCTGACTATGCACAAACCGACATCGACAGCCGCGGCACTAAGCGCAGCATCAAGAACCGGCGAACAGAAGAGCAATTGACTTTGCGCAATACAGGTGCTTACATAATAGATCCGCGCTTCTTAACATTCACACTTGGCAGCACATTTGGTCTTGCCCAAGAAACAAGCATTTCAGAATCCGAAGGAGTGGAGTTAAAAAACGATGAGCGTGACTTGAAACTACTTGGCTACAATGCGTATGCGGGTGTTTTAACCGGCAGCAGCTGGTCTCTCGACATTTTTGGCAATCGCAACAAAACCAGCTACAGCCGCGAGTTTGCCGGTCGCGTCGACACTGATGTTCGCAACACTGGCATGACCATTCACGCCAAACGCCTTTACCTGCCCTCCATTTTAACCATTCGCCAAGAGCGTGTAGACGAAGAGAGTGGTGTCGGCGACATCGTGACCCGCCGCAATGAAACCCGCAACATGCTAACTTATGATGGACGGCGCGGCTGGGTAGACAGTGAGATGGCTTTGCGCTTCGAATATATCGATAAGTCCGATGCGGTGCGGCCGCAACTCGACTACGAGAGCAAGATTGCGAATATGTATTACGGCCTCGATTTTGGCCCCGAGCTAAATTGGCGCTGGGATTCTCGAATCCGTGGCTTTAACCGCAATGGTTTCTCCGAGGAAACACGCTGGCATATTGATGAATTGCTACGTATTAATCACGCCAGTAACTTGCGAACCCAGTATCGTTACTTCTTTACCAATACTAAGAGATCCGCAGGCGATACCACCTCGCACACCGCTGAATTTAATCTCAGACACCAATTGTACGATAGTCTCACGAGCCAATTTCGCACCGACGCAACACGACAAAATTTGCCCGATGGGGATAGAAAAAAATTTGCCAGCCGATTATCGTTTGACTATATCAAACGTATACCGCGAAGCGGGCAACTACTTGTCGGCCTGTCATCCTATTACACAAAACAAGACAATCAATTCGATGCAGCGAAACCGCAATTTCTGCAAGAAGAGCACACGTTCGACAGCCCCTTTCCGCAAGCCATTGCTCTCAACAACCCCTTTGTTGTCCCGTCTTTCATCGACGTTACAAGAACCGCTCTGGGCGCAGAGTCGACTTGCGATGCAGCGCGTCCACTACTCGAAGGCATTGACTACGAACTGCGAATTATTGGCAACAATACCGAGATTGTGCCGCTTGGTGACTGCGCCGTTGATCCTACTGTTGGCATCGGTTCTGGTGATACCATTGCGGTGGATTACAGAGCTGAGGTTCCCCGGGATTTAGCGTTCACCACAACTATATGGCGAGCAGATATATCTATAGACTACCAATGGATCAGACCCTATTTCATCCACGAGGAGCAAAAACAAACCCTCAAAGATGGTGACTCTCAGCTTGGACGTTTCCTCGATAACCGCCAATTAGATCTCATCGGCATTGAACTAAGCAGCAGTGGTGAACGAGCTCGTGCAACTCTCTTGCTTGAAGCGGAACGTCTAAGATCACGCGATCAAGACCACAAAGCAATCCGAGGAACCCAGTTACTGCAATACAATCCGCAAGCTAACTGGCGACTGACTTTAACCGGAAGACAGAGCGCAATTGATTTCTCCGAACCGAAAGATCGCCAGACTAAAATTCTCGAAGCACGTGCCGCATTAACCTATACCGCTAGGATAAATTTTTATACTGAACTTAGGGCTAATTGGCGCAGCCTGGATGATTCCTTAGTGCCTGAGGAAGAGATCAAAGAGGTCGCTGTGCTAGCGCGCTGGCGCAAAGGAAAACTGGAATTAACGCCGAGTCTACGTTACATCAAACGCGAGCGGGATGACGTCAATTTGCAGGACTACCGCGCGCTCTTACGCGTCATTCGAAGATTTTAGTAAGGATAACCCGACATGCATCAGCTCGCAAAACTTATCAAAACCTACCTGCTCTTACTCCTGAGTTTTTTGTTAGTCGCTTGTGCTCAGCCTATGAGCATACCCGTGCAGACAAAGCTGCCAGCAGCTGAATCACTAGTCTGGCCAACTCCACCGCAGCCACCACGAATTCGCTTTATCAATAGCATTGCTAGTCCAGCGGATTTAGGCATCAAATCATCACTGCGAAAATGGCTGAGTCAATTGCTCAGCGGCCAACAAGAAGACGTGAGGTTGGTCCGTCCCGCCGGAGTCGTAATGCAACAGGAGATCATATATGTGGCTGACCCGGGCGCGCAGAGCTTATGGATTCTGAATGCGCGGAGTAAAGAATTTAAACGAATCCGCAACGCAGGCAAGGTAGCGCTTGTTTCTCCAGTGGCGGTCGCGATTGGCTCCAGCAAACAAATTTTTGTAGCTGATTCTTATCTTGCTAGAATCTTCGTCTATGACGACGAAGGTAAGCACTTAGCTACCATTGGACAGGGAGTTTTGCACCGCCCTGCGGGTCTCGCTTTCGATGCAGCAACAAACCAACTTTACGTAGCGGATAGTGCCGCACACCGGATTTGGATATACAGCGGAGAAGACAAATCTTTTGGCGTAATTGGCCGACGAGGCACTGGCAAGGGTGAATTCAACTTCCCAACACATGTAGCCGTTGATGCAAACGGCATACTATACGTCACTGATGCACTGGGTTTCCGCATTCAAATGTTCAGCCGCGACGGCCAGTTTCTGAATGTCTTTGGTCATCACGGCAACGCCTCTGGTGATCTTGCTGCCCCTAAGGGCGTTGCAGTGGATAGTGAAGGACACATTTATGTGGTTGATGCACTTTTTGACAAGATTCAAATTTTTGACACAACCGGTCAGCTCTTATTGAGCTTTGGTGAACGCGGTATTGCGACAGGTCAGTTTTGGCTGCCGGGTGGGCTCTTTATCGATAGTAACGATCACATCTACGTGGCCGACGCCTATAACCAGCGGATTCAGATCTTCAAGTATCTGAGTGGGAGGAAATAATGAGCAAACAACAGATCGCGAAACTCTGGGTATGTAGCCTATTGGTACTCTCCTTTCCGGCAGGGGCAAGTATCAACGATACATTACACAACCTGACACCCACCGGGTCAGGTATGATTAAAGAAGCGAGTGCGACCGAGGTATGTGTATTTTGTCACACTCCTCACAATGTTAATCCACAGCAATCACTGTGGAACCGAAGCCTACCGGGTACCGTTTATACACTTTACGATAGCTCCACGCTGGAAGCCGTACTCAATCAACCCACGGGGTCTGCACGACTCTGTTTATCATGCCATGATGGCACTCTGGCATTGGGCAACTTGCGTGTCAAATCACGAACCGGCTCGACAAATCTGGGGCATCTAACCGGCAATGCGGTTCTAGGTGTGGATCTATCCGACGACCACCCAATATCATTCCGCTATGATGCTGCCCTGGCACTAAAACGTGGTGAGTTAACCAGCCCCCAAGCACTGTCAAATAGAGTCAGACTGGATAAGAATGGCCAACTGCAATGCACCGCATGTCACGAACCCCATGACAACCGTTACCGAAAGTTTTTGTCGGTGGATGATCGTGCCGGAGGGCTCTGTATAACCTGTCACCGGAAGCGTGACTGGGGAAGCTCGACTCACGCAACTTCCCCAGCAATATGGCAAGGCACCGGACCCAATCCGTGGCCACATAGTCCTTATACCACTGTTGCTGACAATGCATGTGAAAATTGCCACCGACCTCACTCTGCACCACACCCACCTCGACTATTGAGTAGTACCCAAGAGCGCGATGTATGCTTGGTATGTCACAACGGTAACGTCGCTTCACACAACCTCGAAAGTGAGTTCTTGAAAGCTAGCGCTCATCCCATCTTCGCTGCTGAATGGAGCCATAAGCCAGGGGAAAACTTAAACACGATGCCACGTCATGTCGCCTGCCCGGACTGCCACAATCCCCATGCAACGACTGATAGTTTAGCGAGTCCGCCGTTGGTTTCAGGACGACTGCAAGGCGTATCAGGCTTGACAATCGCAGGCGGGGAAGTTAGCCAAGCGGATTATGAATATGAGGTTTGCCTCAAATGTCATGGACTACGGGATGAAACCACACTAAGTATTGTTCGGCACGATAATAGCCGTAACATCCGCCTCAAAATTGACCCCAATAATCCCTCATACCATCCGCTGGCGGCCGTTGGCAAGCAAGCAGACATAACAGGCTTCGAACCAACAACAGGATTATCTGCTGGCAGCATGATCTACTGTACTGATTGTCATAACAACGATGAGTGGACTGCGTCGGGCATCAACCCCAAAGGGCCACACGGCTCGCAATATACTCCATTGCTTGAACGTAATTTCGAGATGAATGACCCCAATCCAGAATCGATGCAGAGCTATGCGCTTTGTTACAAGTGCCACAGCCGCAATTCATTGATTACCGATCAAGCCAATACTTTTCCACACGCTCAGCATTTAGGCATGACCGTGAGCGCCTCCTGCGCCGTTTGTCACGATAGTCATGGATCGCGGGAATACAAAGGTTTAATTAATTTTCTTCGCTTCGACAAGCTCGGCACGTCGGTGGTTACGCCTTCAAGCAGTGGTCGCCTTGAATTTGTCGACTTAGGTTCAGGCCGGGGGAGCTGTTACCTCACCTGCCATGGAAAAGACCATGACCCGATAGAATATCCTTAACCTCTATTTGATATGGCATTTGGCACATATATTTGCAGGGGTGCCTAGCAAAAATGCCACATGTTCAACACCTGAATTGTTATGGGGATCATGACAAGAAGAGCATTCGATACCGCTTCGCCCTGCAACCGGGCCTGCCTCTATTTCTCCGACACCGGCGTCGTTGTAAAGACGAATACCCAGTGTCTCGGGATCCGCCTGCCATTCTCTGAGCGCGACCGCCGAGCCGGTAGTAACGCCGTTATAAGTGCTCGGCATATTATTCCAAGGGTAAGGCATTGCGACAGGATGATTATGACTCATATTCCCTGAGTTGGATGCGGTTTGCGCAGGCCCGCGAATTTTTGTATTGTGAAGTGATGCAGCAGGAGGCCCGCCACTCCACCAACTAGCGTCGCCAATCGCCACCGAGCCATCATGACAGCTCAGGCATTTAGCACTGGGACCTGTGTAGGTATCACCCTGAAATGTCGGATAAGCAGTGCCACCTG
>CALZHW010000039.1 GCA_945787125.1 uncultured Ectothiorhodospiraceae bacterium | reverse complement strand
CAAAGGATTTGCCATGCATGATGCTGTATTAACCGGCGTGGAAACCCGTACATCGTCACCGGTTCGGATCAAACGTAATCGTGATAATTTTCAAAGTATCAATACCCAGGGTCTGTATCCGGCGGGAGAAGGTGCAGGGTATGCCGGGGGGATCCTGTCAGCCGCGATTGATGGCATTGAAGTCGCAGAAGCGGTTGCATTGAGTATAGTTAACGCGAAATGAATGTCACTTTAATTAGTTCGTCTGACAATCCGCAGTTTAAACAATTAAAAAAATTGGCTACATCTGCACGTGAACGCCGTAAAACATCAAGCACATTGCTGGATGGTGTGCATTTGTTGAAAGAATTGGCTGCAAGCAAAGGTTCATTGGTTACATTGGTATTGCGGGAAAGCGCTGAATATTCGGTTGAAATTCAGCAATGTATAGATTTGTTCCCCGAAGTACCAAGGTTAATATTGGCATCACCGTTGTTTGCTGAGATATCGCCGGTTGAAACACCGGTAGGCATCATGGGCATCTACGACATTCCCGCGGGTAAAACCGGCCGCTTTCAATCAGCGGTTTTACTGGAGAATATTCAAGATCCGGGTAATCTAGGCAGTTTGTTGCGCACCGCAGCAGCGGCTGACATTCAAGCAGTTTATTTATCCAAAGGTTGCGCTGAAGCCTGGTCGCCGAAAGCCTTGCGGGCAGGCATGGGAGCGCAGTTTCATCTGGCAATATTTGAAAATATGGAACTTATGAGCATCACCAGCCAGTTTCAGCAAATTTTCGGAACCATGCCCAATGCAAAAAAATCGATTTATGACGTGGATTTGTCCGGTTCCGTCGCTTTTATGTTTGGCAACGAAGGGTTCGGCCTTTCTCCTGAGCTGGCAGCTTGTGCCACAGAAAATGTTACCATTCCGATGCCTGGCAATATTGAATCCCTCAATGTTGCCGCGGCAGCGGCTATTTGTTTATTTGAACGTATAAGGCAGCAAGGAATAATTGATCAATGTTAAGTTATCGTCACGGTTATCACGCCGGAAATTTTGCAGATGTGGTTAAACACAGTGTTGTTTCACTCATACTGCAATCACTGCACAAAAAAGACAAAGCCTTTTGTTATCACGATACGCATGCCGCCGCAGGGACGTATGACTTAAGCGCGGGTTTCGCACAAAAAAATAAAGAATATAAGGCCGGAATTGGCTCCCTCTGGCAGGCGGCTGATGTTCCAGCGCCACTTGCGCCTTATATCAACTTCGTTAAGCAATTAAATGCGGACAGTGAAAAGTTAACTCTTTATCCAGGCTCACCTTCTGTTGCGAGGCAATTTTTACGCCCACAAGATCGGATGTTATTGTGCGAATTACATAGCAACGAAGTGGTGAAATTAAAGCAAGTATTTAGCCGTGATCGCCAAGTAGGTGTGCATCATATGGATGGATATCAAAGCCTGAACGCTTTTTTGCCACCCAAAGAAAAACGCGGCATGGTATTGATTGATCCGGCGTTTGAATTACCAGATGAGCGTGAAAGATTTACCAGCGGATTACTTACCGCGGCAAATAGATGGCCAACAGGTATCATCGCTGGTTGGTTCCCCATGCAAACCAAACATTTTGAACAACGCATTTATCGTAGCCTACGCGAGTCTTCGGTTCGAAATATTCTCGCCTTCGAGTTATGCGTACAGTCCGACGCTGGACCAAAAGCGATGTACGGTTGCGGTATGATTATCATAAACCCACCGTGGCAACTCGAAGAAACTTTGCAGCAAGTCGCACCATGGTTGTGGGAAAATATGAATACTGCAGGTGAGGGTGGTTATAAGGTACATTGGGTGGTGCCGGAGTGATAAAGAGGGTGCAACCCTTTAGGAATGGGCACGTGATAACTTCCCTGTTTGGCGCTCTGATTTAGTTTGTATTTGTTCGTTCTGATTGACGACTGCATGGAGGCAGGAGGTAGAGCATCGCAGGAGCAGCATGCCGAGTAAAAATGCAGGAATAGTTGTTCTATTCCGAGCTTTTGCGATTGAAGAACGAGCGAAGACGGGCTGAAGCAGAGATGCCAAACAGGGAAGTTATCACGTGCCTATTCCTTACCACTCCAGTTTTATTTTTACTGCCAGTTCTTACTGCCAGTTTTTAGTGCCACTTTCTCCGTCACTACCGGCACTGGCGGTATCACCAGCGTTGCTGCCGCCGCCGGTGCCTGCGGTGCTAGAAGTCAGAGTATTCTGGCTCAGTGTTGCAAAAAAAGCGTCATCGGGATTGCTGTCATAAATTGAAAAACTGTAACCTCCCTGGCCACCGTTGCCACGGGAGCCGCCGTTACCACCGGCTCCACCGTCGCCACTGGCAATCGTATTTCCGGTCAGAGTAGGCGCCATATCTGCAGCAAATATAATCCCGTAACTGGGGCCGCCGCCGCCCGCGCCGCCATAACCGCCTGACCCACCACTACCACCATTTCTGCCATCAGCACCACCGCCACCGCTGCCGAGTAATCCTTTGTCGTCACCGGAGATGCCGTCACCACCGGCGCCACCTGATCCGCCGGAACCTCCAAAACCGCCACTACCACCTAAACCCCCAGCGCCTGAGGTGATGGTGTTGTTGAAAATATTACTGGTAACAATTGCGTGTAGCCATACGCCGATAGACGCGCCTGCGCCGCGACCACCCTGGCCACCGAAACCGCCTTCGCCGCCCTCACCACCGCCGCCGCCTCCGCCGCCGACGACGCCAACGTTATTGGCTTCACCACCACCGCCGCCACCACCGCCGGAGCCATGACCACCGCGGCCACCGGTAGCGCCATTGGATGCTGAGAAGAGAGAGCTCGTCAAGTTTCCAGCTCCGTTTCCGGCTGCGCCAGGTATACCGCGACCGCCAGTATTTCCGACGCCACCCAAATTACCGCCATCTGCATTATTACCTGAGCCGCCGCTACCGCCACCGCCACCGGAAATGGTACCCCCAAGTGGTGCACTGCTGGCGCCGCCACCCCCTCCGCCACCGCCGTTACCATTTATCCCACCACCGCGCGTGCCGCCTGCGCCTCCGTTGCCGCCCAGGCCGGTATCACCTCCCGCGGCTCTATGACCCCCGGTTCGATTACCATCATTGCCGTCATCGCCATCGTCACCCGGAGTACCCCTGGCGCCTTCGAACCCATCTCCACCTTCGCCAACAGTAATAATATTGTTATTGATGTCGGCTAAAGCCAGGAAGCGTAATGCCAGGCCGTAGTTGGTGCCAGGGCTGCTATCTTCTCCCGCCTCTACATTGCCAGTTGTGATGATGTTGTCATGCACATAAAGCGATGCAGAATTATCACCGTTAGCAGATACGCCGTATACATCTTCCGTGGCATCAGGTGAGTCACTGGTGACAACATTGAAACCTGAAAGCCAGGCATCCTGGGTGACACTGAAAAACTGAATACCGCGATGATTGGCATTGATCATGGTTTTATTCGATTCAATATCACGTACCCAGTTGGCATCGTAACCACCATACAGACTGGTGCCACTGGGAATGTCCAGATTGGCACTTGACTCATCGTAAGCGGCACCGGCTGAACGGGTCATAACATAGATATCTTCCAGATTGGTTGTGAGATTCGCCACAGCTTCAGTCAAGCTGGCAAAGGGGTTATCGCGACTGCCGGTAGCAGTGTCATCGTTGCCATTATCACCATCGACAAAATAAGTCACATTCGTATCTTCGAAGACGTTAACGATAACCGTTGCGGGGTCGCTATCATCGGTGCCGTCGTTGACAACGAGTTGGAACACCAAGCTACCCACGCTGTCGGGCGCGGCAAACGCGGGGGTTTCTCCACTAAGGAAACCTGAGCCACTGGTTACATCGGGGCCGCTGGTCTGGGTCCAGGTGTAACTCAGGTTGTTACCATCGGCATCAGTGCTGGCGCTGCCGTCCAGATTAACGGTGAAGGTTTTCGTGATATCAATCGTGTTTCCTGCATGGGCGGTAGGTTTGGTATTGCCACCGCCACCGCCACCGCCGTTACCGCCATTGTCATTATTGTCGCCACCACTGCTGCCACCACAGGCGGAAAGAATGAAAGCAAAGGTGAGTGCCAGTATTGTTTTTGTAGATGAGTGATACATGCTTGTTTGACTCCTTTTACTATTTTCTGGTTGGGTGAATTTCATGGTTCCACCCAGTAATTGATGACTTCATATTGTTGACTTGACACTGGATCATCATGTATATAGGTGAACAGTCCCCAGGAATAACGGCTCTGGCCAAACTCTGAGGTGGGTAGATCCATATCAGCAACGACCCCCGTATATTCCGATTCATCACCGTGAATTATTTGCAACGATTTATCAGCCGAGAAACCGACACTAAAGCCTGCCACGACTACACCAACAGTGCCTCGGACTGACAGATCGAAATCAACACCGTATCCCACGCCCAATCCCGATTCCGTGGCAACATTGATGGACAGGCTGCTGTCGCCACCCGAATTGCCGACTGATTGCGGCCCCAAATCGAATCCTTCAAAGCTCGTTAATAAATCGCCTTTATCGGATGCGCTTGGATAACTGCCTGGGTTGCCCGGTGTATGCGAAAATATTCTACTGTCAATTAATGGTCCACCCGTGATCACATTGGCGTTATATTTTTCACGTTCGACCTGAACTTCGATCGGTTCACGCGGTAGTGAAATTATGACTTTAGAACCAATCAGTTCAGGATCGGGGTGCGAGGTGACCTCATAGGTGTATTGATCCAGTGGGATGGTGGTGAAGATCACTGTGTCTTCGATTGGCCCGGTGGTATACACAATTCGTTTGGTAACGGTGTAAGCTCTGGATGTGATCAAGCTGGCTCTTGCTTGCAGCGTGGCGAGCATTTCAAATCCAGTGACTTTTACGCCCAGCGCACTAAACTCTGTTTCAAAACCGACCGTGGCACTGGCTCTGATGGAAAGAACATTTTCCGTGCTTACGGTGTTGCTGCTAGCGGTACCATACGAGGTGCGACAAGCATCTGCATTTTGCCCCTTGTTGGTATCGCAGGGAGCAGCAGCCAGTGCAGCGATGATGACCGGTTCGGTAAAAATTAGTCGATATTCACCCTCTGAAAACCGCAGCGCCAAACTATCATGATTGACATTACTGACCAGAATTTGCGGGTGGATAGGGTCATTACCTGGATTCTGTACACTTATTGTATTCATCAAGCGCCAATCTTTATCGAATATTGGTTCAGATAACGGTGCAGCTCCAGAATCTGGATTGCTCAGACCCCAGGTCTCAAGACGATTGCTGGCTTGCGAATAAAATACAACATTCTGCCGCCCGTCAGCTGTTACATCGCCGGCCATCATGCTGCTGTTATCCCATGCAAAGCGGCCACTGAAACCGGATGAATTGGCAAACATGCTGGCATCATCAATCACGGCATAGATCGGTTGATCATTGCTATCCAATCCCCAGGCATACTGGCTCCAGGGTGCAGAATTGACGAAGTCATCGAAGATATATTGATTTGCCTGGATTTCAGGTAGGCCATCACCGTCTAGGTCTAGAGTATTGATGTGTATATAGCGCAGTTCGCCAGGTGATGCAGATGAGCAGCCGTCATGGATATTAGGCACCAGGTCAAGACCGCCCAGCGCGATATTATTTCGTTTGATATCATCCAGTGCCACTAACAGATAGCGGTAACCGCAGTTGCCATTAGGGTCGAAGTTTTGCAATCCGGCGAAGACGATTTCGTCGACATTATCACCGTCGATATCACCGGTTGAAACATCAGCCACGATAGCTGTTCGATTAACTTGACTTAGAGTTGCGCGAATCAGGTTGTCATCGACGTCAGCATAATTATTTTTTGCATCATCGAAAATGAAATAACGCGCGGATCCGGCATCGTTATTATTTGCCTGGAAAAATTCGTTGACCACCACAACGAACTCATTTCCCGCGTCGTAGTCCAGATTGCCACTTGCCATCGATAATTGAATCTGACTGTTACTCACGGTTTGCGGCAGCGTTTTTGTTACTGATGAAAGCTCGAGAGAGCCATTATTATTGTTGATAAATAATAATCTGGCCGTCGTATCGAAGGTAAGCCCAATAACAAATTCAAACAGTCCATCGCCATTGAAATCCCCGGCCAGCAATGACAGGTCATTGGCAGGATCACTGCTGATAGCCAGTGATTGATCCGCTGTAAAACCAATAACGCCGTTGCTCACACTTTCCTGGTAGGTTTGCAACATGATGCTGTTACTACTACCTTCACGGTATAAAACCACTACCTCGTCGAGACCATCGCCATCGATATCCGCAGCTTCGGCCATTCGACGATTCTCGGGTGAAGCGCCAGTCGAGTTTGCCCAGGGTGTTTCGCTGGGATTCGGTGTAAAGAAATCTTCCTTGGCATAAATCGGACGGTTGTTCTGGTTTTGCAGTTCATACAGTGTCATCTGACTATCGCTGTTGGTAAACTGAGGTCCGAGCAACAGGATTTCCTCGATAGTATCAAAGGACTGTGATGAACCGAATGGGCTGTAGTCTTCGGGTAGTGCAGTAGAATCATCATCCAGACGTGGCGTTTGTTCAACCGGCACGCCCAGATTGACCAATTTATCGCGTACTTCGTCACCGCTGGATGTACCTCCACCATCGTCGTTTGTGCTACTTCCGCCATCGCAGCCGGTGAGCAACAGAATAGTGCTAAAAAGCAGACAGAGAAAAAGGTTGTTACATAGCTGAGTCACGGTTTTATCCTCGTTTTTTTGATTATGAGTTGCATTCAATTTAAGCTCTTATTTGGTAAAGCGTATTTCTGATGCTAATCACCTCACGTAAAAGTAAAATAGTGCTAAATCAACTAATTTCGCAGTAATTAGGGTGTTTAATAACCAAATATGATGCAACTGTCTGACTGAACGCTGCAACTGAAGATGTATTGTACTTACCTCTTGTGGTGATTGCTATATTCGCTGCGGCTTTTAGGTTAAGAGTAATGTTTATGCGGAATTTGAGTAGGGGTCGTAACTGGCAGAAAGTCTGCACCACATAGCCCTTTAATTATTAATTTGTGGGATAATATGAATTCTGTAAGCAAGAGTGGCTGTAAAGCGTGCGGGATGATGCCTGAGTGCTATGTTCGACTTGAGTCGCGCTTGGCAAATATGAAATTTTCAAGGATAAAAAGGGCGTAATAATTGACGCATTTTAAACGGCTCTTAGCGCTTTTCTCTTTTTCAAGATGCAACAAGGTGTAGACTGAAACTTTATGTACAATCTCTTCAATAAATAATCCACTATGCATCATTATCTTCTTGGCATACTGCTGGTGCAGCTTATTACAATGGTATTGTTATTGATTAATCTCGATAGCTTTACGGGTCTTGAGAGTCTTGATACTACGCTTTTGCTTAAGGTTGGCGTGCTTGCGGTAACCATTGCGCTGTTCAGCGCTTTTTGGTTTGACAGCATCGCCAAACGCATTGCTCTAAAACAGGTCCATCGAGCCAGTAAAGCTCACGCTAAAGAACGAGAAACTATCCAGGTTAAAGCTGAACGTGCGAAAACCCATATTATTAAAGAGTCGCATAAGCAAATAAATCAACAAAGCAATCGTGTTCACGCAAAAGCTAATTTTAAAGTGGGTTTAGCCTTTGCCGGTGCACTGGCTGCAGCGGGCATTATGTTGATCACCGAACTTTTCACGCTCGGTTTGCTGACGTTAGCCACCGTGGGTGGTGTACTCAGCAGTTATGTAATATGTGCAAAAAAAGAACTATCGAATCGATCAGAGACGCAAGGCGAACCAGCGAAAAAACTGGCGTAAAGCTACTTAGCCATGTGCGTAATATAGTCCAAAAGAAATAGGGGAGTTCATGCCTTCACTCAAATTCACTTCTTCGGTAAAGTCCACCAAACTCTCTGGGGCACACGGATTTATTTTACAACTCAAATTTAGTCTTGGAGATTGGTAATCGAGTGCATGCTTATAGCGAAATGAAAAACTTATTAGCCATATGGCAAGCTGAATCTGAGTTTGATGCTACTAGTTTAGTTATTCCTGATGGATGTCGTGATCTTATACTGAAGTCGATAGCGGGAGAAAAACCTCAATGGTTTGTATCTTCCTTACATGATCAAGCGACAGCGGTTTCAATGAGAGCGGGCACTGGCATGATTGGGTTTCGTTTGAAAGCGGGGGTTCGGGTAGATGAAAAAAAGCTGATCACATCGGTTACGAATTCTTACGTTGATGTCAGTGATGTTTTATGCCGGTTAAATAGTTTTACCGTTAGAAAGCCTTCGGTTGGTTTGAACCCAAAAGCTTTTCCAAAAAACTTAAGTGTTTCTGCAACGTTTTCTACATAGAGAATGGTGTATTTGAACTTCATGTTGGTAGTCATATGAGCCTCGCATCAATTAAGTTAATGTGTTTCATATTAATTGTCGCTGGGGTTTAACTTATTGTCTTGAATAAATACGACAGGATGTAATCGTAAATTGAATGTAATCATTTAACTCACAATCGGAGTTCAAACCATTTCCCGCAATCAGCGCTCGTAGTGGCAAGGACGTATTCACGGCGCCTCTCGGTAAGGTTTTGCCGCTACGGGTGCTGGAAGGTGGCTCTATTGCAACTTTATTTATAAATTCACACACCACACGATTTCCATTCATTATTCAGAACTCATTATGGTGTCGTAATCTCTGCCACCATAAAAAATATTGAGAATAGTTACAGTTTCTTTTTGCTCGTCAACCTCAAAGGCGACTACAGTATTTTTGTCTATTGGGGCAATCCTAAGATTTTTACGTAAATCATTACGTTTTTGTCCCCTCAATGGAGCTGTACTTAATTCGTGACACTTTTTGTGTAATTTTTGAATATAATTCCATGCCACTTCTGGAAGCTCGCTTTTATTGGCAATGTATGTGTAAATGTTTGAAAGATCGTTTATGGCATCAGGCATTAGTTGTACTTCATAAATCTTCATTATTTTCTACATTCATACGGCGTTGATGTAAATTTTCAATTTGTTCAAATGCCTGATCTAGTGGTACAGGCTGACCGCTATTGGCGGAACATTCCAGACGTTCACGGATTAAAGAAAGTCGTGCTTGATATTCTTCTTCTTGCTTGTGCCACGCACGCAGTGCTTCACGAATGACTTCACTTGTTGAGCTATACGCCCCCGAGTTAACTTTATTCTTAATAGTGTTGAGCATGTCTGGCGGTAACGTAATACTAATTTTTTCTGCTTTATCTGGTTGTTTCATTGTTTGCACCTTTGTTTGCACATTTATTAGCACATTTGTAATTCACTTACCTACAATATCGGTAGGATTTAATCCTACTTTAGTGGTATATAATATAAATTATGCTCACTTTGTCAAGAAAAAACATAAAACCTTATCTAATCAAGTGGTTTGTAAGTTTTTTCTGGCACCTCAACTCGTCAACTATTGCCTAAAAGTTGACGAACTGGATGTTAGTACTCTCTAAAAGTAGCTTCATAAAACCTGCAGGAAATGCAGTTGAGCACGTATGACCACTGTTACTACACTCTCTGAAAGTGATGGCAGTGGCATATTGAGTCAGAACCCCCGTGTGACTAAGCTGGATATCACGGCATGATTGATTAAACATTAACCTTACATGGGAAGAGATGTGGCTTTTAGGTTAAGAGAGTCATGTTCATGCAGAATTTGAGTAGGAGTCGTAACTGGCAGAAAGTATGCAGCGTATAGCCCTTTAATTATTTATTTGTGGGATAATATGAATTCTGTAAGCAAGAGTGGCTGTAAAGCGTGCCGGATGATGTCTAAGCGCTATGTTTGACTTGAGTCACGTTTGATAAATATGGAATTTTTAAGGATTTTAAGACCTATATTCGTAAAATAAGGGCGTAATAATTGATGCATTTTAAACGGCTCTTAGCGCTTTTCACTTTTTCAAGATGCAACAAGGTGTAGACTGAAACTTTATGTACAATCTCTTCAATAAATAATCCACTATGCATCATTATCTTCTTGGCATACTGCTGGTGCAGCTTATTACAATGGTATTGTTATTGATTAATCTCGATAGCTTTACGGGTCTTGAGAGTATTGATACTACGCTTTTGCTTAAGGTTGGCGTGCCTGCGGTAACCATTGCGCTCTTCAGCGCATTTTGGTTTGATAGCATCGCCAAACGCATTGCCCTGAAACAGGTTCATCGAGCCAATAAAGCCCACGCTAAAGAACGAGAAACTATCCAGGTTAAAGCTGAACGTGCGAAAACCCATATTATCAAGGAGTCGCATAAGCAAATAAACCAACAAAGCAATCGTGTTCACGCAAAAGCTAATTTTAAAGTGGGTTTAGCCTTTGCCGGTGCACTGGCTGCAGCGGGCATTATGTTGATCACCGAGCTTCTCACGCTTGGCTTGCTGACATTAACGACTGCGGGTGGCGCACTTGGCGGGTACTTTATGCGTGCAAAACAAGAACGTTCCAATCGATTGCAGCAGCAAGGCGAATCGACGGAAAAAAATGGCACAAAACTTCTCACCCATATGCGCAATATGGTCCAAAAAAAATAAAATGAATCAAGTATGTGTGAATAATTTACAATTTCTCAGGTTCCATTTATTTCGATTAGCTCCCGATAGGTGTGCAAATTTCTATCAGAAAGCCGTTGATATCTGAAACATAAGCCGTCGTTTGTCCCCATGGCATGTCTTGGCAATCTTGCACGAGTGTTGCGCCAGCTTCCAGTGCTTTCGCCAGCGCTGCAGCTACATCATTTGTTTCAAAAGCAATTTCAAAGGTAGGACTCGATGCATTGGCGCGCCCCGGATTTTTGCCTATATTAGACATTAATTTTAGTGACGAAAAAGAGAGTGTCGTTGCTCCTGTCGCAAGCTCGCCATAATCGCCGCTTTCGTGCAGCATAGTCTGCTTGAATCCGAAGGCCTTTTCAAAAAAGTTGAGTGTTTTGGTAACATCTTCTATATAAAGAATGGTGTATTTAAACTTCAGGTCAGTAGCCATGTGAACCTCGTATCGGTAGGTTAAGGTGTTTTGTAACTTATCCATAGTGGCAAACCTAACCGAGAGACGCCGTGAATACGTCCCTCACTAAGGCATTGCCACTACGGATGCGAACTAGAATTTAAACTGCTTTAGTTTATCTTTCACCGCGTCTTTCGCTTTGTCCTCGGCTTGTTGTTTTTTATCATCAACGGCGGATTGAATTTCGGCTTTTAACATTTCTTCCAGTTGGTCTATGCGCTGAGTAACGCTGCCTTCGGTATTGGTTAGTGCGGCGAGTTGATCTTCATACGGACCGCCAACTTGCGTCACTTGTTCATTCAAGTAGCTTTGCACTTTGCTTTCAAGTTCAGCTTGTTTGGTTTTTAGCTGCTGGGTGGCGACGTTCTTGATGTGGTCGTCCAGATCTGATGCAATACTAAACGAGGGTGAGCTAATGTCACCAGTGATTTCGCCTTTGAGGTTGAATTTCTCAATGGTTTTTAAAGCTTTGGCTACTTCACCTTCCCAGCCTTTTTTCTCAGCGACCTGCCATTCGACACCCTTAAAATCAGCGTTGAATATGCCTTCTAATACCTTGTTTTGGATGCTTGCGGTACCACTGGCATTGGTTAATGATTTCTGCAAGGTGACGGGCATTGCGTCTTTTTTGGATAACACCAAATCAGTGAGTTGCCAGTCCTTGATTGACCAATCGATTTTATCCGTTGGCGTTTTAGGGTTCACATGATCAATCACAGCATCGATTAATAATGATGAAGCGGTGGGCAGGCCTTCACCTGTTGCTTTCAGCGTGAGCGGTTTACCGAGTATTTGTGGCTGATTGGTGACATCATTGATATCAATGTCCACGTCACCCACCGGTATGCTAGCCGCTAGTTTTGCATGGCGTATGAGAAATTTTGGCAGTGTTTTGTCGTACACAAAGGCAAATAAATTATCGCCTTCATTGACGGTCTCCTCGCTTGCTGCTTCGTCTGCTGCAGGCATAACTTCCTGTAAGCGGGTATACCAGGTCTGCAAGTTATCGAACCAGGTTTTTGCCTGGTCGCCAAACAATAATTGAGTTAAGTTGCTAGCACCGGCAGCATCCAGGCTATAGCGTTCGCGAATTCTTGCCATGTCTTCTTTTGGTGCGGTCTTCAATTCTGAATAATCGGTTTTTAGTTCTTGTTTTGCTGTTTTGATACTATCACGGGCGGCTTCTAGATTTTTCTTATCCTGACGAATTTCGTCTTTGATTTTGCTGAGTTCATCTTTGCGTGTTTTAAGGTCTTCTAATGAACCGATATCTCCGCTAGTCGCTGCTTTTAAGCGCTTCTCATAGTCTTTTATTTTCTCTGCTTCGGGCAGGTTTTTGATTTTTTCATTGATGTCTTGTTGGCTTTCTTTAGCGGTGGTTTTGAAAGCTTCAGCTTTTTCAGGTGTTATCAATGGTTCTTTTGCGATGATTTCATCAAAAGAGGGGAGTTTGTCTTTAATGGTGTTGAGATCAAGTTTCGATTGCTCAGAGGATGAAGGTTCTTCTGTTTGAATGGCGCCTGAGGTACTGCGTGCTGTATTGAATTTAACGCCAGTGGCGGTCAGTTCATTGATGATAACTTGTGCGGCGAGCAATTGCGTGAACTGAACTTCCCCTTGCGCAGAATCTATTTGCAGCATATTTTCCATGGGTTTATCTGGATTGGTGACTTTCAGTTGCGTTAATTCAATACCAAAGGGGCTCCAATTCACGTTGGCATCTTCAAGCTCAACTTTTGCGCCGAGGGCGGCGGTGCCACCTTGTTCAACTCCGGTTTTCACAATCCAGCCAGCAAAAAACCAAATCAATGCGGCGATAATAATTATTGTGATTAGCCCAAACAGGGCGGTTCGACGTAATATTTTAATCATGTGTTTCTCCAATAGGGTGTTAGTTCTAAATCGACCCAGAGTTAATGAAGTTGGTTTGCTGATCTGTGTTTGTTATTACTCTCAATCGGAGTTCAATAATTGCAAAGGTGCCGCCTTAAACGTACTGCCTTCTAGCGCCCGTAGCGGCAATGCCTTAGCGAGAGACGCCGTGATACGTCCCTGTAAGCTTGTCGGCAGCATCCCTGCTGCCGACACTCTCGCTAAGGCATTGCCGCTACGAACGCTGATTATGGGGAATTATTGAACTCCGATTGTAAGCTTCAAATCTATCTGGTCAAATTCATGCTCATTCCTTGAGTTTAATTAAAATGCGTTGGTCTTCTACTTTTAAGTTTTCAACCCCGTCAGCGAAGGCCTTCCAGAAGCCCGATTCAGTGCCAAATTCATTAATTAGATCGATATTCTTGATGCCACCCAGCCAGGCATTCGGTACTGGCACCCCCCATAAACTCACACCGATTAATTTAACAATCGGCCGGGCATTGGTATAACCAAGCTCTAGTCCAGCACTCAGTTTTAACGTTTTACCGCCTAAAAAGGGGAATTCTGGGTCGAGCGGTACTAATATTTTAGCACTGGCTAAATTGGGCGCCAGGTCGATGGCTATTTTTTCTGCCAGCTCTGAGTTCTTGGCCAGCAATGCGTTTAATTCTCGCTCAGAAAATTGAATTTCACGTTTGGCATTGAGCTCAGAATACACTTCAGGTTCAAATGGTTCAGTCGTGCTGTCCTTGTGCTTGTTAGTGGGTGAGGGCGATGTGACCTTGTCATTTGATGCATGACTGCCAATGCTGATGTCGTCGATGAATTTGAGTTTGGATTGTAATGTGAGGTTTTCAGAATCTGAAAGCGTCACTGGCTTAAATGTTTTGGTATTTAAATTGATATACAGCAATATGAATGCAATCACTGCCAGCAGTATTCCACTCAATAATAGCGTGATGACTATTTGGAAGCCACTAAAGGATTTTTTGTTAGATTCAAGTGCTGTCATAGGGTTTGTTCTTTATTAGTTCGTATAACATTGAGTGAATAATTAGGGTCTGGTAGTTAGAAATGACTTTAACTTGCATTAATTATGACAGCTAAGTATTTATTCTTGTGTTAAAAACTGTTAAATCTGCTTAATGAGACTTTACTTTAAGTTTATCTTTTATGCTTAATTAACAGGCTATCTGGGTGAATTTTGCCTGGTCATTTTTTTTTTGCTCAGCGGCTTTATTAAATCGCTTAACGGATGTTTTAGAGCATTAAAATTGAAATGGCGACTCACTAATATTATAGTCTATTGTCCGTTTGAATTGTTTTAGCAATACAAATGAACGTGCAGTCAATGGGTATTTAGAGCCAGAGGAATAATATCGCCTGTCATCTGGTTTGCCGGTGGGATAGGTGGTATCAATCATTACCTCCCAGCGGGCATTGATCGGTTCAGCCGGTAAAGTGAAGGATAATTCCTTATGATGAGCATTCAACAAAATTATTAAATTATCATCTTTGATCCGATTGCCACGATCGTCGTATTCATCAATGGCTTTGCCGGCAAGAAATACACCAATGCAGCGGGCAAACGACTGTTGCCATTGTTGGGATGTCATTTCCATGCCATCGGGGTTGAGCCACATGATATCTTTGACGCCATTGCCGAAGATATCTCGCCCTTGAAAAAAGTAACGGCGTCTGAGTGCTGGGTGTTTTTTGCGGATGGCAATGACTTCGCTGATGAATTTCATGAATTGTTTTTCATCTCTTGCCAATTCCCAATTTACCCAGGTAAGTTCATTGTCCTGGCAATAGGTATTGTTGTTACCCTTTTGGCTGCGGCTCATTTCATCACCCATGAGCAGCATCGGCACGCCTTGGGAGAGTATCAAACTGGCCATAAAGTTGCGTTTCTGTTTGTCGCGTAATTGATTAATGTGTTGATTTTGGGTCGGGCCTTCTTCGCCACCGTTCCAACTGATGTTGTGGCTTTCGCCATCACGATTGCCTTCACCATTAGCGTCATTATGTTTTTCGTTATAACTCACTAGGTCATGCAAGGTAAAACCATCGTGGCAGGTAACAAAGTTAATGCTTGCATAGGGTCGGCGGCCGCCGTGTTCGTAAAGATCGCTGGAGCCAGTTAGGCGGTAGGCGAGTTCGTCAATTAAACCACCATCACCTTTCCAATATGCGCGCAAATTATCCCGATATTTGCCGTTCCACTCGGTCCAGCCAACGGGGAAGTTACCCACTTGATAGCCGCCTTCACCGAGATCCCAGGGTTCGGCAATTAATTTAACTTGGGACAATACCGGATCCTGATGAATGATATCGAAAAACGCTCCGAGACGATCAACCGCATGTAGTTCACGAGCCAGCGCTGAGGCCAGGTCAAAACGGAAACCGTCGATGTGCATTTCCAATACCCAATAGCGCAAACTATCCATGATCAATTGCAATACCCGCGGGTGTTGCATGTTTAAGGTATTACCACAACCGGTGTAATCCTGATAATACCGTCCTTGGGTATTCAAGCGATAATATGCGGCGTTATCAATGCCACGAAAACTCACAGTGGGGCCGAGGTGGTTGCCCTCGGCAGTGTGGTTATACACCACATCCAGAATCACCTCGATGCCTTCACTATGCAGTTTTTTCACCATGGATTTAAACTCTTTAATATTCCCGGATGAAGAATATCTTGAGTCAGGGGCAAAAAAACCGATGGTGTTATAACCCCAATAATTTGAAAGTTTATTTTCTAATAAATGCCGATCATCCAAAAAAGCATGCACGGGCATTAATTCCACCGCGGTGACACCCAGTTTTTTGAGATGCTCAATCACGGGTGCAGAGGCTAAACCAGCGTAGGTTCCTCTTAGCTTTTTGGGTATATCTGGGTGAAGATAGGTAAAGCCTTTAACATGGAGTTCGTAAATAACGGTGTCATGCCAAGGGGTTTTTAAGAGTTTATCGTCACCCCAGGTGAAGGCGGTATCAATCACTTTAGATTTTAAAATGCCCGCCGCGCTATCACGTTTATCAAAAGAAAGGTCCTTGCGCGGGTGGCCAATTTCGTAACCGAATAATGCATCACTCCAGAGCAACGGGCCAACCAGATCTTTTGCATAAGGGTCGATTAATACTTTGTTGTGATTAAACCGGTGACCGTATTCTGGTTGATGAGGACCGTAGACGCGATAGCCATATAAGGTTCCCGGGCGAGCTTCTGGTAAGTAACAATGCCATACGTGATTGGTAGGGTTGTTTAACTCAATGGTTTCGATAATGCGCCGGCCTTTGTTATCAAAGATACAAAGTTCTACTTTGGTGGCATTTTCAGAAAAAATGGCGAAATTAACTCCCTCGCCATCCCAGGTGGAACCCAGGGGGTACGATGTACCAGGCCAAACCGCCATTTTATCTTTGTTCATTTCTTCTACCATACAGCTAAATTAAAACTTGCCTAGCTTACTGTATTGCCAGCACAATGCAAGCCAATGGCGGGATGGTTATTGAAAGTGAGTGTGCTTGATTCATCCAACTTTGATTGTCTGCTTGCATAAGTTTGTCACCATTACCCACATTACCACCGCCATAAGAAATAGAGTCAGAATTGAGTACTTCCCGGTAACTACCTGCATGCGGTACCCCAATGCGATAATCATGGCGTATTACTGGGGTAAAATTAACAACCACCAGCAGAAATTCATCATTGGCTTTGCGCAAAAAACTGACGATGGATTGGTCGGCATTCTGGCAATCAATCCATTCAAAACCGTTCCAATCAAATTCATGATAATACAGGGCAGGGGATGAATGGTATAAATGATTCAAATCTTTAACAAAGTTTTGCAAACCCTGATGCAAAGGGTAATCCAATACATACCAATCCAATGCGTGAGCGCTGTTCCATTCAGTGCCTTGTGCAAACTCACAGCCCATAAATAAAAGTTTCTTGCCGGGGTGGGTAAACATATAACCATAAAGTAAGCGTAAATTGGCAAAACGTTGCCATTCATCGCCGGGCATTTTATTCAGCATTGATTGCTTGCCGTGAGTCACTTCATCATGCGAGAAGGGCAATAGAAAATTTTCTGTAAAGGCATATAACATGCTAAAAGTGAGCATGTTATGTTGATACTTTCGATGCACCGGATCTTCCTGCATATAACTCAGGGTATCGTTCATCCAGCCCATGTTCCATTTCAGGTCAAACCCCAGTCCACCGGCGTAAACCGGGCGGCTAACTTGTGGCCATGAGGTGGATTCTTCAGCCATCATTAAAGCACCATTTGGCGTGGCATGCACCGCTTCATTGAGTTCACGAATGAATGCGATGGCTTCGAGGTTTTCTCGACCACCGTGTTGATTGGGAATCCAATCGGTTCGTGAGTAATCCAGGTAGAGCATGGACGCCACAGCGTCAACCCGCAATCCATCAATATGAAATTCGTCAATCCAATACAACGCACTGCTGATAAGCAAATTTTTCACTTCGTTTCGGCCGAAATTAAAAATCAGTGTTGACCAGTCGAGATGTTCACCCAGACGTGGGTCTTCATGCTCATACAATGCACTACCATCAAATTTTGCCAAGGCATGGGCGTCTTTCGGGAAATGTGCTGGAACCCAGTCGAGAATCACACCTATGTTATGTTGATGGCACAGGTCGATAAAGTATTTAAAATCATCCGGGTCACCAAAGCGGCTACTTGGTGCAAAATATCCAGTAGTTTGATATCCCCAGGATGGATCGTAGGGGTGCTCGGTAATGGGCAGTAATTCGATGTGAGAAAAACCAAGATCTTTGACATAGTCAACCAACCTGGTGGCAAGCTCGCGGTAATTAAGCATCTCTCCTTCAAGCCCGCGTTGCCAGGAACCGAGGTGGACTTCATAAATTGACATAGGTGAGTGTTGCCAATCATGAACTTTGCGCTGTTTCATCCAGGATTGATCACCCCAGCGATAGTTGTTATTTTCGATGGTGATGCTGGCTGTGTTTGGCCGTAGTTGACAGTAACGTGCATAAGGGTCGGACTTGACAAAAATCTGCTCGCTGTGACGATTGCGTATTTCAAATTTATACAAACTATTGATGGCTAAATCAGGAATAAATAACTCCCATACCCCACTGTTGCCACGAACTCGCATGGGGTGTCGTCGGCCATCCCACTGGTTAAAGTCGCCAACTACCGACACTCGTTCTGCATTAGGTGCCCAAACAGCAAATAGATATCCCGTTATGCCATCGACTTCATGCAAATTTGCACCAAATACGTTGTAAGCTGCGAGTAGTTTACCTTCACCGAATAAATATAAATCAAACGCGGTAATTTGAGCGGGAAAGCAATAAGGATCGTGTGCAATGTGCTCCCGATGCTGATTATCTCGCCATGCTATGCGGTAATATTGCGGTAAACTTTCTGCTTCGCCATGCCATTCGAAGAAATCACTCTGTAGCACTCGTTGCATTAGGCGGTCACCATCGGCAATGCGTACTTCTACGGCGTTGGGTATGTAAACGCGTACTTCGATTTGTCCATTTAGTTGATGTCTACCTAAAACAGCAAATGGATCATGATGTTTTGCTTGCTGGATGCGAGTTAGGTCTGGGGCAAGGGTCGTCGAATCAATCGTGGTTTCCATGAGTATCTCCAACAATTAAACCAAGGCAGGGAAAGCAGTGTTTAGGCTATCTATTGATACTGTAACTGCTCAGCGTGTTTAGATTTTGTTTCAGATCGAGGCGTTTTCGCACGGAAAGAGAGCGCATATAGAAATATGTAACCGATTGAGTACGAAAACAACACTGATATGGGACAAAAGATGAATTCGCTGAGTAGTTACTTGATACTTTAGCGCAAAAATACCAACGGTGCGATCCTTTTGTATTGGGAGTTTTATATCGTGCAGAAAAATAAGAGAAGATAAGGCAGACGTTCAAGTCTGCCTTATTCTTGTATAGATGGGATACTTACATATCGGAAGCGAAATTGATCATGCCTGAGAGTGCTTTTTTATCATCGCTGGAAGGTTTATGGGTTAAATCATAAACGATTGATGCAAGCGACTTAACATTGGCCGAAGCCGCGTCATTATCCATGACTGTTTTCAGTTTAGCTTTGTCCGAATCGCTAGCGGAGTGATGCATGTTTTTTATTGCCGTTGCGATGGCTTTCACATCTTCTGAATCGTTGGTATTAATGATGTTGCTCAGTTGATCTTTCTCGGCATCACTGGGGAAATGATTCAAACCCAGTAAAATATTTGCCATATTTTTAACAGCTTCCTGCTCACCAGCAGTAACCGGCGTTATAATAACTGAACAAGCGATTACTGCAATAAAAATAAGGGTTTTTATGCGCATTAGAAATCTCCAGATTTTGGGTTAAAAACTAAGTATAGACTAAAATACTCAGGAATTAAGGTCTGAATTTCCCGTTTTGTTATCGTCTTGCATTGCCAGGCACCGTAAGCGTATTACAATGACTCAGGTTTTTATCTTTGCGACTTAGGAGCCTGCCCGAAATAGCAGCTTCAGACCTTCATAAGTTTGGTTGTGCCGCCTTCAAAAAGTTTCATGATTAATTTAGGATGATGCGCTTAATTATACGAATGCAGGAGAAATTAATACTGGTTGGGCAGTTTTTTCAGAATGATAAGTGTTTTTTTGTCATAAACAATGTAACCCCCAATGAGAAGTTCTCGCAAAATGCGTGAAACCATCTCCCGAGATGATCCTACACGTTCAGCCAATTCTTGTTGGGTTAAGCGATTTTCTATGATTAATTGACCATTTTCAACCTTGCCTAACTCGTATAATGTTTCGACAATTCTGCCATATACGTCCAGCAGAGCCAGGCTTTTAACATTATGTGTCAATGATCGAATGCGTTTACACATTGCGAGCAGTATATTTGATGTTAAATTGGGCAGTTTATCGATAAGTTTTTCAAAAGCAATTTTCGATACGATAAGAAAAGTACATTTTTCAATGGTTTTTACGGTTGCTGAGCGGGGCTCTTCATCGATTAGCGACAATTCACCAAAATAATCCCCAGCGCCCAAGATATTAATCAAGACTTCTTTGCCTCGTTCATCGGACAGGTAGACCTTCACTTTACCCTCCAGTACTAAAAATAAACTATTGGCTTTGTCACCTTCCGTTACGACGACGGTGTTTTTGTTATAGGTCAGTTTATTGGCATTTTTAACAATTTCTCGCAACGACTCAGGGTTTGTGTGGGTAAACATCGCAATTTTTCGTAGGCTGTTTACCAGTTCATTGGTATAACTGTCAGATGTCGTGTTATTTTCCAGAAGCATTGTTTTTTCGCCCGTTAAACTTGCTGATATTAGTGTGTTCGTCAGTCTCACTTCAACACTGAGAAAGTGGATTTATTTTCAACCTAGAATAATCAGCTGGCGCGAATTTTTAGTGCAAGATATTGAAGTGCATAGTGAATTCAAGAATTGCATGGTCACCTTATTGGTGATCTGCATATTTTTGAATTTGCTAGGTGCATCAAGAGCTTGTGCTAGAAATCGTGGTTCAACTGATTAATCTAGGTTCAAGGTATAAAGTAGGGTACAACGTTTGTTATTATGAACCTGTAATCTAGTTCACAAGTTTGTCAAAAATTGTAAAGTATTTATCGCGCGGGTTCATCCTACCCTGCTATCTTTGTGTGTTTTTGTTGGAATTCTGATCGATGCCAGTGACGATACAGGGATATAACAATTGTTTGCAATCGAGTGCTTTCATTTAACCTTTCACTTAACATAGTATTCAACATTTAATGTCTTCTAACTCTTGGCCCAAAACTGCAGCGTAAGGCTCGTAATGAATAACACAAATACACTATATATCGGCAAGGGTGATAAACCTGTACATTTAGCGCTTAAATATGCCAACCGACATGGTTTGATTGCAGGAGCGACTGGAACGGGCAAAACTGTCACCTTACAAATACTCGCTGAAGGTTTTTCGAGCCATGGAGTGCCTGTCTTCATGGCTGATGTAAAAGGCGACTTGTCAGGCATTAGCCAAGCTGGGGAAAGTAAAGATTTTCTTGAAAAGCGCGCGGCCGACATTGAATTGGAGCATTATCAATATCATGCAAACCCGGTTGTTTTTTGGGATTTGTATGGAGAAAGTGGGCATCCGATTAGAACAACAGTCATCGAAGTTGGGCCGGTTTTACTCGCGCAATTGCTGGAACTGAATGATACTCAGGAAGGTGTATTGCAGGCGACATTCAAGATTGCTGAAGATCAGCAATTACCGTTACTGGATTTAAAAGATTTACGCTCGCTGTTAAATTACATTGATGATAACCGAGCTGAATTGACCGGCGAATATGGTAATTTTAGTCCGGCCTCAATTGGCGCCATTCAACGCCGCCTGTTAGTGCTTGAGGAGCAGGGTGGTGATAATTTTTTCGGTGAACCCGCTTTTAATATTCAAGAATTTTTTCGAACAACCTACGACGGCAAAGGTTTTATCAATGTACTTGCGGCGAACAAATTAATGCTGCAGCCTAAATTGTATTCAATCTTTTTGTTGTGGATGCTGACTGAACTCTTTAAAGAATTACCTGAAGTTGGTGATCCGGAAAAACCTAAACTTGTCTTCTTTTTTGATGAAGCTCACTTGTTGTTCGATGATGCACCAAAATCGCTATTGGATAGAATAGAGCAGGTGGTTCGTTTAATTCGCTCTAAAGGCGTGGGGATATATTTTGTTACGCAAAGCCCTAGTGATATTCCTGATGATGTTTTGGGGCAATTGGGTAATCGCTTTCAACACGCCCTGCGGGCTTATACCCCAAAAGATCGTAAATCGGTTAAGGCGGCGGCGCAATCATTTCGGGAAAATCCCGCTTTTGAAACCACTCAAGTGATTACAGAACTCGGTGTTGGTGAGGCACTGGTTTCTACGCTGGATGAGAAAGGGGTGCCGAACATTGTTGAGCGGACATTAATACGGCCGCCAGCCTCCCGATTAGGACCTGCAACGGACGAAGAGCGGCAGAAAATGTTGCAAAATTCTCCGATAGCGGGGCGCTATGAGACGGCGGTGGATCGTGAATCAGCGCATGAAATGTTACAGGCGCGGGCAGAAGTCATAAAAACGAACAATGCCAAAGAAGCGCAAGCACTAGCCGCAGAAAAACCTGCAATAAAGTCTAAATCAAGTTCAGGTGGGCGCAGTCGTCAAGGTGTGCTTGAAACAATGGCAAAAAGTGTGGTTCGGTCGATGGGCAGTTCGGTTGGTCGTAGCATTGTTAAAAACTTGCTGGGGTCGTTTTTTAAGTCGCGCTAAATACTAAAATTTTAGTCACCCAAAAATAAATAGCATCTATTGAGTATCCAATTACTGTGAATTATTCCAAGTTCAAAAAAAATCCTATTGTTTATATTTTAGTTCTGTTGTTAGCGAGTGCAGCGACGTATTTTGGGGTTGATATTGGTGGCAAGCAACAGCCCGATTCACAATTTGAGACAAGTGAATCAGGTAAGTCCAGTAATACGATTGAGCAGGCTTTCCAGAAGAAGCAGTCCGAAGTCTGGGTTAACGTTTCAGGCCAGGTAAAAAAGATTTTAGCCGATGATAATGATGGCTCCCGTCATCAACGATTTATCCTGGCGTTAGATAGCAGGCATACTGTATTAGTTGCACATAATATCGATCTGGCGGATAAGGTACCCGTGAAAAAATCTGACACTGTGACCATCCGTGGTCGTTATGAATGGAACCAGAAAGGTGGCGTATTGCATTGGACGCACCATGACCCCAGTGGTAAATTAAAAGGCGGCTGGATTGAATATGACGGGAAAACCTATAAGTAATATAGCCGGGTTTGTCGTTAAGGAATGGGCACGTGATAACTTCCCTGTTTGGCGCTCTGATTTAGTTTGTATTTGTTCGTTCTGATTGAGTAAAAGTGCAGGAATAGTTGTTCTATTCCGAGCTTTTGCGATTGAAGAACGAGCGAAGACGGGCTGAAGCAGAGATGCCAAACAGGGAAGTTATTGCGTGCCCATTCCTAGTTCACCATGGGAGGTCAACGTTGCAAAAGTGCCACCTTCCAGCACCCGTAGCGGCAAACCTTATTCGAGAGACGCCGTGAATACGTCCGTGTAGGCTTGGCGGCAGCATCCCTGCTGCCAACACTCTCAATAAGGCCTTGCCACTACGAGCGCTGATTACGGGAATAGTTTGAACTCCGAAATTAGAGTTTTAAATACGCTTGAATTTAATTTGACGTCAGCAATGTGCCCAAATGGACGAATTCACCGAAAACACTTATAAAATCTAAACTTTTTTCCATAAAAAAATCCGTTTAACATCACTCAGGATATCCGCTAAAATTGCCAGCGAAATTATCTTCTCCTTCGCAACAGGTTTTCAATACAATGCGGAAAAGTACAGCGTTAAAAGTCGCAGGTTTAACAACCCAGCTTGCCAGAATAAAACTTTTATCTACACGGAAACATGGAGTGGTCACTGAAGTTTGGAAAGGTAGTCAACACCTTGGTGATTTTTCCAGTGAAGGTGGTGCTATTCAAGCATGTAGATACGTGAGCAATGGGCATTCTGCACTGACTAGGGGAACGTTTAAGAATGAATCCCAGGTATTATACTGGATGATAGAAAAGGATTGATAACTGCTTTCTAGTGGCAAAATTATGCACACTTGATATGTGATAAACTAACAGCCTGTTTTGGCTGGGATAAGGGCATGGTTCTGCGCTTCAGTATCAAATAAATACTTTTGGTTTTCTGCAAAAAGGTGCTTTATACTTCTTATACCCAGGCATTTAAAGGTCGATACCACAAATACGATGGCGATTTCTAACAATAATCTCATAGACGAATAGCTTGACATTTGGTCAAGTAACGACAATATCATTTAAATGAGATGATTATTTAAAAATCCTATCTTCTTTTTAGGGAGATAAAGTCATGTCTCACACGTTTGGTCAAGAGCTCAAAAGGTTTGCACTTTTGATTGACTCGATCGACGATAAAATCGGCAAAGAGTTCTACGATCTGCTCGAGCAATATATTCGGTTTAACCTCGGGATAGAGTACTTCCATTTCATGATAGACAGCGGCATGTTTGAGGGGAGGCCATCACTACGGGTGCCAAATGTGGGCGATACTTTCTGGTCCTCGACTCGTAGCGAAATTATCGTCCCTATTCGCCCGGGGAATGTTAATGATGGTTCATATATGGCGCAATGCACATATGTGTATGACACGGGACAGCCGATCTGGGTCACGGCCAACGGGAAGCCACTGAACAATGCCCGCCAGTATTTGGATGCTTGGTCAGCAACCGCCGACCTTCCGAAATATAATGACCCGGATAAATCCGATGTGCGCACATTGATCGTAGTTCCTCTCCAGACGTTACAACATACGTTCGGATTTATGTGCCTGGAGAGCGTGAAAGAGTTGAAATTCAACGTGTCAGCGGAAGAAGAAATCAAGTGCCTTGCGGAGGCAGCCGGAACGGTCCTTAATCTGTACAACACGGGCCAAGGACAACACCGGAACACAGATTCTGTGTTGAGAGAACTCAAAGACCTTGCCAGTGAGCACCGCGCGTCCCCGTTGCACCGTCCGTGGACAGACTCTGCACACATTATCCCCGTCCGTCTTGGTGCCTCTGTCCCGAAGGCCGTGGCTCCCGGTTCGAGCTTCACCGCGCGCTTCGTTGCTTATCATCCGGACCTGGAGGCGGAGCTCACGAAACAACTCTACCAATGGGAACCTGAAGCGACGCACCGGCTGGATTCCGCCCGTGCGAATTGGGAGCTTGGTACCCGCGTGAAGGTGAGGGTATATGGTGAGGATCTAATTGTCGATCCCGAAGAGGACGAGTTCCGCTGGGGAGGAGAAAAGCACATTCTCGATTTCCGCGCGAAGGTGGCTGAAGAGGCGACTGGGCCTCGTGACTTGAAATTCGACGTCTACGTGGAAGACCTTCGGCTCAGCCGCATCTGGATACCGGTGGAGCTGTCCAATGAGCCCGCCGACGAGCTGCATAGCAGGACCGTGTCCTCACCCCGGACCGCGTTTGCTTCCTATGCGTCGGAAGACCGGCCTCGTGTGCTTGACCGCGTAGCGACCTTGGAGATCCATTGCGGTCTTCGAGTCTTCTTGGACTGCGTATCAATGCGTCCGAACGCCAGGTGGCGTGAGCTTCTTCCCGACATGGTCCTGGAGTCGGATCAGCTTCTGCTCTTTTGGTCCAAGGCTGCGCGGGATTCGAGGTGGGTCGACAAGGAGTGGCGCATAGCTTTTAGTCACAAGGGGATCGATGGCATCGAGATCCATCCCCTGGACACGTACGAAGAGGCGCGATTGCCGAGGGAACTCGCGGACCTTGCCCATGGTGCCGACCCTATGATGGTGATTCGGGCCCATGAGCTACGAACCAGGCGGTAGCGAAAGCAAGTAGCCCGGATGCAGTGTAACAAAATCCGGGGAGATATAACCTATTAGACGACAATTACCCTGGCCGTCCGGACAAAGTAATTGACATCTAATAATAACCGCTAACCTGGATTCCACTACGATTCATCCAGGCAACTATCGAATGTCCGCTCCCGCTGCAATTCAATAACTCTTCTATTGTAGGTCGAACGACTTCTATGTCTATCAACAAGACCTTTAGTTAATTCAAATCAACGTCTGGTTTTAATGCCTACAGACTTAAACTAATGGTGTCAGGACTTACAATTTATATCGCCCAATCTGACTGTCCGCTTTTCTAGTTTAGCGAGGAGGATATAAGTAGTTGCTAAAAGTCCGCTCCTGGCCGAAATTTCCGCGCTCAGTTTGTGTTGAAAACGTCAGCAATGCACGAATGTGACTCAAACAAAACATTCTGTTTGTAGTTGTGAGTGCACGATGTGTAGTCGTTATTTCTATGAGCTTGTAACAGCAGCAATCAATCCTAAGTGGAAATTATTATGGAGAAAGCAAAAGCCAGCGTTTAGCCGGCTTTTTCAAATGTATTAAATAATGTTGTTTTTAAGTATCTGAATCACAAAGGCATGGGGCACAGAGTTAAGTTTGCCAATAAAAGGCCGACAAATGATAAATGGGGAACTTATAATTTTTAGTAGATCAATTGTAAAATGTGACACCTATGCTAGAGCCTACAGAACCAGCGCATGAAGAATTTGGATTAAGTCAACAAGAGTTATCAAATATCCACTATAAAGTGCAGTCTATCAATGGAAGAACCGAAAAATCCATATATTTATCTACCATATTATCGGGTGCGGTAGTTTTAGTTTTAACGAAAGAACTAGATAGTGGTAACGCCATATTTTTCACATTTATAGGTATCTTTTTGTTAGCCTCCATAATATTAACAGTCATTGAAGAAAAATACGTAGATATAAGACTAAAACTAATAAAAGGTTATAAGAAATACAAAGAATATAAAAATGCTAGATATTTTGAGTGTGCGCACAATAATCGATGTGGTCACTTGCACGTTATTTGATGGTCCTTTTCGCGCTGATTTTTGTGTAAAAAGAGAACCAGCAGTTTCGTCACTGGTTCTCGTGTATTCGCAT
>CALZHW010000038.1 GCA_945787125.1 uncultured Ectothiorhodospiraceae bacterium | reverse complement strand
GTTGGAAACATAAAACTTTCACCATTAATCTCCGTGTTGCTGCCTGAATTATTTCCGATAAGGATTAAGTCATTAGTTTTAATCAGTAACTGCTCATCACACCGGCCATCAACCATCAATGTATCACCCGGCATAGCGCCATCAATCGCTGTTTGCAATGAGTTCGTTGGGCAACTTACCGTTATGGTTGCTGCACCAGCAGACTGAGTGAAAACGCTTAAAAATAAAACTACAATTGTTGTAAAACACACACCTTTAACTGTCTTCATGTATGAAATCTCCATTTTTAAACCACAAAAAAACAATACTCTGAAATACTCGCGCATAACCGCGTCAATATAAAAGTTGTAGCCAAGAATAAAAAGAGGGCAAAGTTATATATTGAGTATTCAATTGTAGTAAAAGTTGTACGAAACGCTAGTTAGTAGGTTGGGTAAAACATAGTGTACCCAACGAATCTTAGGTGCATGCACGTTCTTTATTGGAAAGTAAGTGAGCCTCAGATATGGATATAAAGCTTAAAACCCCATTGAACTTTCAATGTATCCCATCCAATGATGGATTTCTGTTGGATAAAATACAATCAAAAGACAATTGTTAATTATTGTAAAATAGTTGGGCATTTGGTTTAATTTTATATCATATTTCCGATAGCTAGATTTATAATCGGAATATTTCAAAATGCTAGGAAAATGCATGAAAGTTTTAGTGGTGGAAGATGAGCGGTACATCAGGGAATATATTGGTACTTTTCTGCAATCTTATGGTTATGAAGCAGTGCTTTGCGATGATGCTGAAAGCGCATGGAAATATTGCCAAGAGGAAATGTTCCCATTGGTTATACTTGATCTAATACTGCCAGGCATCAGCGGATTGGATCTTTGCCGGCGTATTCGCCAACTGGATCATGGTGATGACTTCTACATTTTGGTCAATACATCACAAACTAACCAGGAAGATATTAGCGATGTTTTTGAAGCGGGCGCCGATGATTATTGTGCTAAACCGTTTGATCTTAAGCAGACTAAAACACGTTTATTGGTAGCGCAGCGCAATATTCTCGCTCGCCAGGAACGCCGTGAAAACGAGAATATAATGCGTTACCAAGTCACCCATGATAGCTTGACCGGGCTGAGCAATCGTCATGCATTTTATGAGTACTTAGGGAATACCTTGGCGCACGCCCAGCGTTATGATAGGCGAGGTGGTGTTGTCTATATCGATTTAGACAACTTTAAGGTTATTAATGACTCTTTTGGCCATGGCGCTGGTGATGATGTGTTGGTGGAAACAGCACAACGTCTGCGTGAGGCAGTGCGCGAGGCCGATTTAGTGAGTCGCTTAGGCGGTGATGAGTTTGCATTGGTGATTACCGAGCTGGCAGATGAGCGTGACATTTTTATTGTGCAAGAGAAAATTCAGCAGGTGTTTGCTAAGCCCTATAGCATTAATGGTGTTTGTTATTATCTCAGTGGCAGCATTGGTTTGGCGACTTTTCCCGATAATGGCGTTAGCGCAGATCAGTTAGTGCATAAAGCCGATTCGTGTATGTATGAAATGAAAAAAAAGAAAAAAAAGGTATTTTCTGTTTCTACGCAATAGGACATTAAGAGCTGTGAGAATAGCGAGCGCAGAATGGGAAAAAGATGGCCAGACTCGAATGGCACCAAGTTAAGTACCTAGGAGCCTGTCCGAATAGTTTGCGGTTTTATCATCTCGGCTTTATCTTCTGAGCCGCTCTCGACAATCGCTCCTCGATAACTGCTCCTGCGTTATTCTACTTACGGGCGTCCTGCCCTAATGCATTGTTCTACCTTCGCCCATCCGTGGGCTCGTACCTCCTGCATCCATGTCGTCATTCAGAACGTGCCAATACAGACTAAATATGGGTGTCGGAGGTCTAAGTTATATTATGTACATTCCTTATCTGAGGTGAGATGAGCACTCTATAACGGTTTTCAGTATAATGAGCAAGAATGAATAATAGATGCATTAGTGTTTTTATGATTAATTGGATTACGATAAGCCTTGTTACCATATGGGTTATATTTTTCTCGCTCATACTGTCGGGTACTGCAGTTGCCGCGGAGTTGCAACTTACGCAGGAAGAAAGGCTTTGGTTGGATTCACACCCAAATATTCTGGTCGGTCTTGATGCGGGTTATGCGCCCTATAGCTATTTAGATGATAAGAGCGAGTTTGTCGGCATTGCTCCAGATATTCTTGATGTATTTTAAACCCTGCTAGATCAATTTACTGATCAGTGTTAAAGCTTTTTTACACGTTTACGATAATTTTATCTACGCATTGGTGTGAGCGCGTAACAGCCCTTCAATCAGGCTTGGAATTAAATATTGATTTGTGTCATTATTCATCACAGTATTCACATGGTTTAAATGTTTTGAGTTGAGCGCTTATATGATGCTTCTCGTGAGGCCTGCTTGCTTTATTTTTTTAATTACTTGAGCCGTGTTTTTTTTGTACTAATGAGCGCTAGAACTCGAGTAATATAACGGTGAAAATTTTATGAAAAAGAAACACATTATTAATTTCTCAGCCCTCTTATTGGGATTAATGTGCCTGAATGTTCAGGGCGTGCAGGCAAAACCCAATTACATTGAGGCTCCTGCATTATCCAAAGTCATTAAAACATCCGTGGGTGAGGTTAAACAAGGCGAGATCCAGATACCTTTGATTACTTGGGGTGCTGATGTTCGTACAATTTACGCAAATGGTAATGCACGTACGACTCGCAACAGCAGTATTTTTGATAACTTAGGGTTAAAGTTACGTTTAAAGCGTGAAGATGACTTTAAACGACAAATTGAAAACTATTTAAGCGGTAAGTCGCCTTATTTACGCGGCACCTTGGGCATGATCAATATGGCATCCGAGGTGCTCTCGAAAGATGCGCGTACAAAACCCATCGTTATCTATCAACTCAGCGAGTCTGCTGGCGGTGATGCGCTTGTTGTTAAAAAAGGCATCAATAGTGCCAAAGATTTACGCGGTAAAACGATTGCCTTGCAAGCCTATGGTCCGCATGTCGATTATTTAGCAAAAATTCTGTTAGATGCCGGATTATCCATGTCTGATGTCAAGCTAAGATGGTTGGCTGATTTAACTGGCACTGATAATAGTCCAATGGCGGCGATGTATGAGTCGAATATTGATGCGGTGTTGGTTATTATTCCTGATGCATTAGCGCTGACATCTGGCGGTAACGTGGGAACGGGTTCAGAAGATTCAGTATTGGGAGCGCGAATTTTATTGTCCACCAAAACCGCCAATCGAATTATTGCTGATGTTTATGCCGTTCGGGCAGACTATTATAAAAGCCATACAGCGAAGGTTAAAAACTTTGTACATGGATTAATGATGGCGCGTGACGATGTTAAAAGAATTATTGCAAACAAAGCATCGGATAGCAAAAACTATCGCGGTTTAATGCGCACCTCTGCTGAGGTATTGTTGGATAGCGCTGAAGCACTGCCTGACGCGGAGGCACTTTACACCGATGCCAATCATGTTGACCATAACGGCAATGTGAAATTTTTTACTCAAAAGAATTACTCACGCAATTTTTCTCGTCGTAATACGGAAATTCAATCTGCGCTCGTACAAATCGGTTTGTTATCCAGATCCACTGAGCTGGCGAAAGCTGATTGGAACTTTGCAGATTTTACACAAGGTTTATCTTCGGTTGGTGTTGCGGAAGCACCCCGTTTTAATGAGCGAGAAGTGGCCTCAATTGTTGCTAAAAAGCAACAGCAAGATACCTTGGCAGATGGCGAACTCTTTTCCTTTGAAGTATTCTTCAAACCCAATCAAAATTCGTTTCCAGTCGATTTATATAAAGACGCGTTTAGCCGGGTAATTTCCCTGGCGAGTACTTATGGTGGGGCAATCATTGCTATTGAAGGCCATTCTGATCCATTGGGGTACCTCAAACAAAAGAAAAAAGGCTCCAGCGAAGTTGTGTTGAAACGTGTTAAACAATCAGCAAAAAATTTGAGTCTTACACGCTCTAATGCCGTGCGAAGTGCAGTCATAGAATTTGCAAAAGCACAAAATATTTTATTGGATGAATCCCAGTTTGCCACCGTGGGTCACGGTATAGGGAAACCGAAAAATGGCATGTGCGCGGCAGAGCCTTGCGCGCCCAAGACAGATGCAGAGTGGCGAGATAACATGCGGGTTGAATTTCGGATTATCCAGGTTGAAGCTGAAGCAAGTGTTTTTCAGCCACTATAGGCAAGAGGAAGTATCGTGAAAAAAACATTACCAAGTCTTCTTTTTTTTGCCGTCATTGGAGGGATGATCATTTGGAATATATCGACAACATCCAAAGATCCTTCGCAAATATCAGAAGAAGTAGACTTAGCGGTTAACGCAGCAAGTAGCCCGTGGCCTTTTTTGCGTGAAGATGCCAGCGAAACGGTACTTTCAGATAACTTATTGGCGACTAATATATATGTCGTATTTGATGGTTCGGGTAGTATGGCAGCAAGTGCGTGCTCAGGTCAGCAAGAAAAAATTGCAGCCGCCAAGCAGGCATTACAGGAGTTTGTGAAATCCATTCCCGCAAGTGCCAATGTTGGGATGGTGACCTTTGATGTTGCGGGTACGCATGAAAAAGTCCCTTTGAACCAGGTAAATTATAATCAAATGAATGAAATGATCAGTGCTGTTCGCGCAGGCGGTGGTACACCATTAAGTAGTGCGATCGATGTGGCTTATGCAGCGCTGACACAACAAGCGCGCAAACAATTGGGCTATGGCGAATATCACTTGCTAGTCGTAACTGATGGACAGGCGAGTGATGGTTTTGAGCCTGATAGAAATTTGAACCGTATTTTAAAGGATTCCCCGCTAGTCGTGCATACCATTGGGTTCTGTATTGGCGATGATCACTCTTTGAATCAGCCAGGGCGCACGTTTTACAGCACCGCCCAGGATTACGAAAGTTTACGTCGAGGTTTGCAAGGTGTGTTGGCCGAGTCGCCAGAGTTTACCGTTTCTGATTTTGACTAAAGAGGAAGATCAATAACAACTATGCGAATGCATACTAAATTAGCCGTAGGTTTATTGTTCACTGGGTTAATCGCTATTCTGGGTTATAATTTTTTATTGCCCATGTTTGAAGATACCGCACAAAGAGACTCCTCAGATGCGCGCGCGACGAAAGGCAAGCTGGTTATTGGGGTAGACAACTGGATCGGGTATTTTCCACTGTGTTCGCCTGAAATGAAGAAAAACCTTCGTAGAGTCGGGTATTTGTTGCAGTGCGAGGACGATAAGGCTGATTATGCCACGCGCATGAAAGCATTGCGTGACGGTGACTTGCAGTTTGCGGTAGCGACCATTGACTCTTACCTGATTAACGGCAATGAACATAATTACCCCGGGGTCATCGTGGCCGTGATTGACGAATCGAAAGGTGGTGATGCGATTGTTGGTTGGGAAGATAAAGTCAAAAATCTCGATGCCTTGAAAAGCAACAATAACTATCAAATTGCATTTACTCCTAATTCGCCAAGTGAGCATTTATTAAAAAGTATGGCGGTTCACTTTGACGTGCCGACACTGCTGGGTAACAGCAAAAAATGGCGTGTTGAAGCCGACGGATCGGAAGTTGCTTTAAAGAAATTTTTAAAAAAAGAATCTGAAGTAGCGGTGTTGTGGGAACCTGACGTATCTCGGGCGTTGCAGCAAAAAGGGGTTGTCAAGTTATTAGGCACTGAAGATACCGATAAACTCATTGTCGATATCTTGCTGGTCAATCGTAATTTTTCACAACAAGAGCCTGAAGCGGTTACTGCATTACTAAAGCAATATTTTCGGACCTTAAAATTTTATCGGGATAATCCGCAAAAGTTAATTGATGATGCAGCGGAAGAAACTGATCTCGATAAAGCCGTGGTGCAAACCATGTTAGATGGCGTGAAGTGGACAACACTATCCAATAATAGCATTAATTGGTTTGGTCAAACCGCGATGGGTGGCTCACCGTCGGAAGGTCTGATTGATGCTATTGAGTCGACGGTTAATATATTAATGGATCATGGGGATTATTCACAAAACCCGCTACCCGACAGTGATCCCTACCGGATAATTAATAGTCAATTTGTGGGTGAATTATTTAGTGTTAATGTAGTGAATACGCAGTTTGGGCAAACTAAATCACAATCATCATCGGAGGCACCGGAAGTTTCGCTTGAAAAAGCATTTGATAAATTGTCGCAGGCTCAGTGGCAAGGGTTGCGCGAAATCGGCACGCTTAAAATTCGTCCCATTGTGTTTCAAAGCGGAGTGGATGAAATGACCGTAGAAGGCAAAGTTGAATTAGATAAAGCCGTAGAAAATTTAAAACACTACCCGAATTTTCGTGTCGTTATAAAAGGCCACACCGCTATTCGAGGAGATGAAACTGCCAATCAACAATTATCCCAGGGACGTGCTGAAGCTGTTTCCCGTTATTTCAACGTAACCTATGGTATTGATATTGACCGGGTGTGGCCCATAGGCATGGGAGCATCACAACCATTGCCACGAAAAACCGGTGAGTCTAATCGCGCCTACAATTATCGTCTTCCACGTGTTGAATTGTTTTTAGTCACAGAAGATATCTAATTTTTAATGCAGAAAACAACCTTGTCGATAAAATGCCAAAAAATATAAACGTAAAACCTTTTGATTTTTCGCAAACGGCAGTTAAAAAAGCTGTCATACGAAATACAGTGGAACACCCGCTGGTATTATATCCTGCGGTGTTATCAGTGCTTGGCTTTTTTTCTATTGGCGTATTCGGCTTTAGCCCTTTATCAATCACTGTAGCAGCAAGCGGCTTCGGCATCGCCGTGGTCACCTGGTTGGTTAACTATGGTTTGCGTCGCAATAAGTTTGCGAATGCTTACGTTAATAAACTTCATCAAAAAATGGAACAGCGGCGGCAGTCGCACATAAGATTTCTGGAGACAGCGTTAGCGGATGTACAATCAACCGAAGGACAAAGTCAGTTCAAACGGCTCGGTGAAAAATTCGCTATTTTTGAAACAATTTTAGCAAAGAAGCTGAATCCCCATGAGCTGACCTATGGCCGCTATCTTGGTATGGCAGAACAAGTTTATCTCGGTGCAATCGATAACTTGCAACATGTCACTAATACCTTGAAATCTTTGCAAGCTATCAATGCCGACTATCTTCAGCAGCGATTGGAAACGCTGCAAACAATGAACCCCCGGACAGTCGAAGTTGAACAGGAGATTGCTAGTCTCACTCAGCGTCAAATACTTTACGATAAGCAGTATAAAAATGTGACAGTCTTGCTGGCTCAGAATGAGGAAGCAATGACGAAACTTGATGTAACCATCGCGGCGATTAATGACATGAGAACAGAAGATGGTTCAGCAACGATGGATATAGAAACGGCTATGAATGAATTACAACGTTTAGCGAATAGAGCTAAGGATTATTCGAATAATTGAACTGAACTCAGGAGCGTGATTATGGACACCAGTGTTACCGAGCATTCACTTAAAATTGCAGACTCATCCCAACTCAAACAGGAGTTGGGATTGAGTACCCCAGATTTAATCACTCTGAAAGATGTGGTTGATGAAACGCTAAAACAACAAGCTAAGCAAACGGCGGATAAATTGTTTGTCGCAGATATGAGCAATATGCAAGTCCTCGAAGGGCATAAAGCGGCGGTGGAAACCTTAGGGCTTGAGCTGCAGAAAGAATCTGCCCGTAAAAGCGATATGCTAAAACAGCCTATCGCTAAGTTGTCCAAACGTGGTGACGATGGTGGTGACGTGGCCAATAGTTTGATTGAATTAAAGCTTACTGTTGAAGAGCTGGATCCTGCCGAATTAGATTTTTCGCAAGGATGGTTTAGCCGTTTATTAGGTCTTATTCCGGGTTTTGGTACGCCCATGAAGCGTTATTTTACTAAATATGAAAGCGCTGACACCGTATTGGCAGCAATAAAAAATTCGTTGGAAAAAGGCGCTCGTACACTCGGGCGGGACAATGTCACATTGCTGGATGACCAGCAGGCGATGCGTTCTTTAGCGAAAAAACTTGAAAAGGCCATCAAGATAGGTCAAGCCGTGGATAATGAATTGGTTTATCGTATGGAAAACGATCTGCAACCAGGTGACCCTAAACACAAGTTTATCAGCGAAGAAATTCTATTTCCACTGCGCCAACGTATTCAGGATCTACAGCAGCAAATGGTCGTCAATCAACAGGGCGTTTTATCCATTGAGATGATTATCCGCAATAATAAAGAGTTAACACGTGGTGTGAATCGGGCGCTCAATGTGACGATGAGTGCATTACAGGTTGCGGTTACGTTAGCGCTTGCCTTGGCAAATCAGCGTATTGTGCTGGATAAAGTTAATGCGTTAAATGAGACAACCAATAATTTAATAGCGGGCACAGCTGAGCGCTTAAAAACACAAGGTGCCAGTATTCATAAACAAGCGGCTTCAACGCAATTGGATATGGAAACGTTGAAAAAAGCGTTTTCTGATATCCAGGAGGCGTTGAATGATGTTTCTAGATTTCGTCAGGAAGCACTGCCTAAAATGGCATCTACAATACTCGAGTTCGACAGAATGACGCATGAGCAGGATAAATCAATCGCCAGTCTGGAAAAAGGCAACCGTGCTGCCACGAGTTTTCAGATTAATGTTGAATAGCAGAAAAGTTATGTGTTCTTTCATGCACGTTTCTAAGTAACATCCAAGTATTGAATAAGGTCTGAGAGGTTATCATGAAAAAGTTTTTGTTAATCGTAGGGTTAGTATTTTGTTTTGCTGGCAATCTTAGCGCAGCAGAGAAGTATCGCGTCGCTTGGTCGCACTATACCGGCTGGGAACCCTGGGGTTATGCTTATGATCAGGGTATTGTAAAAAAATGGGCGGACAAATACGGGATTGAAATCGAAGTTACCTTGGTTAACGATTATATCGAATCGATCAACATGTATACCGCTGGGCATTTTGATGCCTGTACCATGACGAATATGGATGCGCTAACGATTCCTGCCGTTGGTGGGGTAGATACAACAGCACTTATCATTGGCGATTTCTCTAATGGTAATGACGGTATCGTGATGAAGAAAGGCAAGACGGTGAAAGATCTCAAAGACCGTAAAATTATGCTTGTTGAGCTGTCTGTTTCACATTATATGCTCGCACGTGCACTTGATATGAATGGCATGTCTGAACGTGATGTTAGATTGGTTAATACCAGTGACGCGGAGATTGCCTCAGCGTTTATTAGTGATTCAAGCGCTGCTGTAGTGACCTGGAATCCTCCGTTGCAGCAAGTACGCAATGCAAAAGGCGCAGAGTTGGTATTTGATTCTTCCGAAATTCCAGGAGAAATTATCGACATTTTAGCCATAAAAACAGACGCGCCAGATAAACTGAAAAAAGCTTTGGCGGGAGCGTGGTATGAGACAATGCAAATTATGGCTGGTGGCAATAAACAATCCAAAGAGTCTTTGCAACTGATGGCACAACAGGCTGGAGCCACTTTAGCGGAGTTTAAATCCCAGATAAAAACCACGGCTATGTTTTATGATGCGGCCAAAGCGAGTGAATTCAGCAAAGGTGAAGAGTTGAAAAAAACCATGGATCATGTTCGAACTTTTTCGTTTGATCGAGGGCTTTACGGCAATGGTGCTCCCACAAAGGATCTGGTGGGTATCGAGTTTCCAGACAAGTCAGTATTAGGCGACAAACAGAATATTAAACTACGTTTTGACACTACTTATATGGAAGCCGCCGCTAAAGGCAAACTTTAAGCGATAGACCATGATCTTGAAAAACGCCGGAATATTATGAAATCAATACGCCCTAAGCTATTCGGCTTACACGCTGCGCCATCGTTTCGTTTGAATATTTTGCTTGCCAGCCTGCCATTTATCTTGCTTATTGCGGCTTATTTAATAGCGGCTGATATCCGCCATCAGGATAATCCGCAAGATAAATTGATGCCCAGCGTTTCGCAAATGGTTGACGCAGTTGATCGCATGGCGTTTACCGAAGATAAACGTACTGGCCAGTACCTTATGTTGGAAGATACCTTGTCCAGCCTGAAACGTCTGGCGATGGGTGTGGTCATCGCCGCCTTTATTGGTCTGTTATTGGGTTTGAACATGGCGATGTTTCCGGGGCTGCAAGCGACGTTGTTTTCCGGTGTCACGTTTGTTTCAATGATACCGCCTTTAGCAATTCTGCCGATTTTGTTTATTGTTGTTGGCATCGATGAGCTTGCAAAGGTTTCATTAATTGTGATTGGTTTGTTTCCGTTGATTTCCCGTGATATCTATTTAACGGTTAAGAAGCTTCCCACAGAACAAGTGACCAAGGCATTAACCTTGGGTGCAAGTGAATTGGCGGTGGTGTATCGTATTGTATTACCGCAAATCATACCGCGCTTGATAGATTCAATAAGACTGAGTCTGGGCGCAGCATGGCTGTTTCTCATTGCCTCAGAAGCGATCGCGTCAACCGATGGATTAGGTTATCGTATCTTTCTGGTTAGGCGATACCTCGCAATGGATGTCATCATACCTTACGTCTTGTGGGTTACGGTGCTGGGTTTTTTGTTTGATTGGTTATTGCGCTGGGGTGTTGCTCGTTTTTTCCCCTGGTATCACAAAACATAAATTGGTTTAATGGATTGATGATGCACTACCAAAAAATAATCATAAAGAGCATAAGAGATGTTGCTAAATAATGCCTGATACTCGACCTAACAATTATCTATTGCATATCGATAATATCTATAAGCAATACGGTGACAATATGGTGTTGGATAATATCGATTTGTCAGTCAATGCCGGTGAATTGTGTACGGTTGTTGGCCCCAGTGGTTGTGGCAAATCAACGCTTTTACGCTTGATATTGGGCCAGGAGCAAGCGACATCAGGTGATATTTTTCTGGACGGTAAACAAATTGGTCTGCCGGATACTCAGCGTGGTGTGGTATTTCAGCGCTACTCGTTATTTCCGCATTTAACGGTTTTGGATAATGTTTGTATGGGGCGCCGATTGCCTCAAAGTTGGGCGGAAAATCGCCGACAAAAAAAACTGATTATCGAAGAAGCCACGCATTTCATAGAAAAAGTTAATTTGTCGGTTGATGATCTGCATAAATATCCCCATGAACTTTCCGGTGGTATGCAGCAGCGAGTGGCGATTGCACAGGCTTTAATTTCCAAGCCTCGTATTTTACTCATGGATGAACCGTTTGGTGCATTAGATCCTCAAACTCGAGAATATCTACAATTATTTTTATTGGAGATATGGGAGCAGCAAAAAATGACAATATTTTTTGTTACTCATGATCTTGAAGAAGCCGCGTTTATCGGCACACGCATGTTTGCGTTATCTCAGTATTATACTGATGATCGTGGAGAGGGAGATAGTATCAATCGAGGTGCGAAAATTGTCGCCGATCACAGATTGCCCCCGGTAGCTAGCTCGTCTGAAATAAAACATCATCCCGCATTTATCAAATTAATTGAAAATATTCGTCAAGCCGCATTTGATCCGACATTTTTGCAACATGCTAAGGACTTTAACTTAAAGCATCCCGACGCTTTCCAGACGTTAACAGCAGAAGAGCAGCAAACTTCCTTTTGAGGGAGTGACGAATATCTATTGAAAAATACAGGGGTACCAAATACCCATCTTGTGCTTATTTTTGAAGGAGCAAAATATGAAAAAATTATTCAGTTACCTTTGTCTTATGCTGCTGCTCGTCATTCCTCTAAAACTACTTGCGGTTGAGGCGGGCGTAAAACTCTTTATGCAAGATGGGCAGTTGAAGTCGCATCCGGTGCGTGTCATGGTGGAGAAAGACTTCGAGGACTCGATTACGCCAGTGCTGCAATTGTCGCGCTTGGGTTTAAATGACATTTCTGAAACAGTAAAGCATAGTGAAATTACACCGATGCTGGTTGCTAGAAATCAAAAAATGAGCATGCTTGATAATGGTGTAAAGCGGGAGGTTTCAGGTACGCTGTTGTTATTTGATTTGAGTGCATACGATACGAAAAATTATTGGCCGGTGATTCGTTTTATTCCAACGTTAAAGTGGCAGGAAACCGTTAATGATAAAGTTGTAGAGAGATACATTGTTGGATCAAATGAAATACACCTTGGCAATCCTCTGCCAGCTTTTATGTGGACTGTCGCAATTATATTGGCTTTGTTATTGTTAATAGCATATTTTGCAAAAGCCGATGATTCTCGCCTACTGAATTTGATTTGTGAAAAAAATGGGAGGCTATCTTTATCCAGGACGCAAATCGCTGTCTGGACAGTGGCTATTGGCGCGATAGTTGTTGGCTTTGGTATGGTGAAATTCGAAGTGCCAAACATCCCAGAGTCACTAGTTGTATTAATGGGTTTATCCCTGGTAACCGGCGGAATCAGTTATGTGAACACTGTGAAACCAATTGCCACCCAAAATCAGGGCGAGTTAAGCTTCAATGAAGGTAAAACAATCGATGCTGCACCGGTGAAACTACAGCTATCAGACCTGATTAGAGATAATAGTGCGGAAGGGGCAGGCAGAGTCTCGTTAGTGCGCGCGCAAATGATTTTCTGGACTGTATTGACACTGTTTCTTTTTATCAGCAAGAGCATTTTAAACGGTGAGCTATGGCAAGTTCCTTGGGCAAATGTTGCTTTGATGGGAATGAGTCAAGCAAGCTATTTAGCACCAAAAGTAGCTGCACAATTTAAAACAAATAAGTAACCCTTTAATTCTGATTTTATCTTTTCTCTAAAATTGCGCCACATTCAATATGCTCTGTGTAAGGAAACTGATCAAACAACGCTAGATTCGTAACAGCATGTTGTTTAAGCTGCAGAATATTGTCTTTTAATGTCTGCGGATTGCATGAAATATAAAGAATACATTCAAATTTCTCAACAAACTTCAACGTTTCCGGGTCTAAGCCAGCACGTGGTGGATCAACAAAAATGGTGCTAAACGAATAATCTGCCAGGTTTATCTCAGCGAGACGCCTGAATTCTCGTTCGCCAGATAATGCCTGGGTAATTTCATGGCTGGATAAACGACAGAACTGAATATTTGCGATAGCATTCAACGCCGCATTTTCTTTCGCCGCTTTGATGGAAAGCTTTGATACCTCTGTCGCCAATACTTTATTGAACATGCTTGCTAAGGGCAGAGTGAAGTTACCGTTACCACAATACAGTTCTAGCAGATCGTTGGCAGACTCTTGAGGTTTCAATTGCGCTAATATCCACTCAACCATTTTTTCACAAATCTTGGCATTCGGTTGTGAAAAACAGTTTTCGTATTGTTTGTAATGATAGACTTTATTGAAAAAATTCAGCGATTCAGTAACATATTCTTCGGATAGAACACGCTTTTGTTTATGCGCTCTTCCGATAATATGAATGTTAAATTGTGCTTGCAATAGCTTTGCCGCGGCTTCCCAGTCATCGCTTAAATTTTTATGATAGATAAGGCTGACTAATACCTCGCCAGCCTGGGTGGCTAAGAAGTTTATTTGAAACAAACGCACAGCAATCAGAGGTATCTTATTGATGGCTTCTAGTAAGGGGAACATTAAGTCAGCAATAGACCTGTGGGCTTGCGGGAATTCGGTGATAAAAACGGGTTTGTTATTCGTGCCTTTCTCGAACATCACATAATGCATTTGTTGTTCTTGGTACCAAAGCCTGAATTCCGCGCGCATTCGATAATGGCTTACCGGTGATGCAAAAGTCTCTGGATCATGCTCATACAAGCTGCCAAACATTTTTTTTAGCTGTTCTTTTTTGACTGCAAGTTGTGCATCATATAAATGAGGTTGGATAACGTGCATGTTTTACCTATGATTGAGTGGATGTGTAAATTTGCGCATATCCTAATCATTTATCACCTGATGTCAATCTATTCCAGTTTCGCCTAGAGTAGTGAGTTTAATCGCACATTTGAAGCATAACACCTGTGGCGGATTGTTATACTTTGCGTTATATTATCTTAAATTAAACAATCGGAATCAGAAAAATGCTTGCTACGATCCTCATTCTTGCTGTCATTGGTGTTGGTGCTTTATTCGGAGTCGGAGCTGAGCCTGTCACCGAAGAAAATATACGCATCAATTCTGCTCATAAAACCACCTTTGAAATCGAAAAACCTTTTCAGGATGTGTTCGCAAATTTAATGTCAGCGAGTAAGCAGTGTTATCTGGATAAAGCGTTTGTTGAACAAATCACGGTTGCCGGAGAAAAGAATAATAGTAATAAAACCGGCAATATTCGTATCGAACATGTCTACGCGATGAAACCCCATGAAATGTATATTATGGTTGATATAACATCTGTCGATGCCAATAAAAGTACTGTGACAGTTTATAATGCGGATGATGCGGCGCAAGAAAGTTTGGAAAACTATCAGCAATGGGCGCTTGCTAAACCGGAAAAATGTTAATTTAAAGACTATCACCTAAATCCTGCAAGTGCTCGCACCTACTCAGCACAAGCTCTTGATCCCTAGGAGCCTGTCCGAGAATGGAGAGCCTGCTGCGAAAAGCTCATTTTGCACACTTTTCCCGATCGTTTTCAGTGAATAGCTACGGCTATTAACCGAAAACGATCGAAAAAACTGTACTAAAATGAAATTCTCTCGCGACGACTCCCATTCTCGGACAGGCTCCTAGAGCAATATCACTATTTTCGGCAATCACAATAAGGATTGCGCTCAAATATTGATTTGCTCTACGAATCAATATCTTGCACTGCGCAAGTACGATCACTTGCAGAATCTAGGTATCAGGTCGAATTCATGAAATATCCGGGTTAAGGATTTTTCACAAATAAAACAAAGTTTTTACTACTAACTTCACGAAAATCCATCTTGCCAAGAAATAAATCAACCCACCATGCCTGAGTTTCCGGGGTTATACCTGAAATTTGCGGGGTCGAGCTCCATAAGCCGCCATCCTCAGAAGCAGGGAAGCCAGGAAATATCGTGTCATTCAATGGCGGTGCTATGCATTGCAAATCTAAAATAGAACTGAGTTCTTTGATGTCAGGCACACGCCAATTGGTTGCTGTGGCAGTTTGCAATGCTTCTTGCCAGCTGAGTTTTTGTGGTAATCCTTCGCAACGTGTGCCTTGCCATGTTTGGCCATAAACACATCGCTGCCAAACCAGTCCGGACATTTTATCCTGTATCTCAGCGCCGCCACTGTTGTTATAGTTAAGCTCAAAGTTAACAGCGGCGATTGATTGGGGGGTTTGATCAAGCATGCATATTTGTGCAGATAGCGTATGCGAAAAGCCAAAGATTAAAACTAAACAACTGAAAATTGGCGATTTCATTTAGCAATTCACCTTAATGTTATCCAAATCACAAGTGCTGACCAGGCGTAAATAATTTCTGCTGGATTTCCTGCATTGGCGAATATTATTGAAATTCGCTTTGCCAAAATCGACACACCAGGCCGCGTCGATGATAACGCTGGCGGCCGCATTGGCCCAATAGGCGTTATCCTGGTTTGTGTAGGGAAAATATTCTTCATCAATTTTTACGGTTTTGGCAGTTGTTGTTTCAAAATCCATTAGGGAGGTTAGCTCCATAGTGGTTGGTAAACGCCAGCTATTTACTCCGCAAAGGCCAGCGCCGTTCGATTTGTTAAGCGCAATGACATAGCGTTCCGTATCACAGTTTTGTAAGCCGCAAGCAAATCCACCTGGGGTTCCTTCGTCGCCGCCGTTGACAGTGGCAGCAGAGCGAAACCAAGTAAAAAAGTGGGTGCTATTGTTTGGAGTTTTAACTTCCCACAATAAACCGCTATCTCTATCAAAAACACATGACCAGGGAGTGCCTTCGGATGCTCGTTCACCATTTTCGTTAATTTTCACATAATTTCTTGCTTGGTACGTGGCGCCATCCTGGCCCGGGAAATCTCCACCGCCAGCACATGAGTCGAGCGGGTTAGTGTTGCCATCATAACAAGTGCTAACGCCTGTATTGGTGATTTTATTTTGCAAGCTATCTCGGTCATTAACTGTAATGACTGCCGTGTTACGGGTTTCATCTATTTCAGCATTGTCGGCACTGAGAAGTTTAATTGTTAATTGTTCGTCATTTTCGATAACCACATCGTTAATAAAATTGATATTAAATATATGTTTATCTGCTTCTGCTGGAATAATCAAATCACCGGGATCGGTATAATCCGGCGTATCACCACTGCCGAGCATCGACATTCCCGCTGAATTAATTAACTCGTATTGGATCGCAATGGGATTAACACTGCGACTACGTAAAAGTTCTAATTCAATTTCAACATTCAGTTCGCTGTCTTCGGTAATAGTAAAATTCGGCGTGTTAATAATGACTCGCGGATCTTCTTCGTCATCTGTTATGGTAATTGTCAGAGAATTTGGTTCGATAATCGCCCCGACAATATTAGATATCCTAAATACTAGTGTTTTATCCCCATCACGCAGTCCGTTATCATTGAGATTAAAGCTAAAAGAAGCGGCGAGATTATTACCTGCAGGTGTGCCCGCAGGAATAACGATGTTAAAGGATTCTATTGGCCTGCCGGTATTGTTTGGATCAGGAATACTATAGTCATTGGGTTGAACTGCGGTAGAACCAAAGGGATTACGTTGCAACGTAAAGGTAATGTCGGTGGTTGCGGTTTCAGTGAGCTTCATACGGATATTGACATTGCCTGAATTTTCACTTATGGACAGTTGCGCACCTTCTTCTGTGCCCAGAAAAAATATCACGACGGGTATTGTTGCCCGTGGGCTAATCTTATTTGTCGGTGCATCGATTGACGTTTCATTGCCTGTCGTGTTTGAGGCAACAAATAATGAGCCAAGTAAAATAACTAACCAGGCGATGAGGATTCTATGGAAGCAAGTTTGTGTGTTGTGAAATGTTAGATGCATGGGTTTATTTCTAAATAAAAGTCAGTGTACATTATATAAAGTGTGTGTCATGAATTATAGGACGTTATTGCGATACTGATCACATAATTTGAGTGGTTTTTTGAATTTTAGTTTAGATTTTGTGAGTATTTTAGCCCGGATATTTCATGAATTATCCAGGTTAGGCAAAACTGTGCGAATTGCACACGGTTTTGCCGATAAAGTGCTCAATTATTTGATTTGAATGCTGATTTTCTCTGATACAAGGGGCGGATTATGTGGAATATGTGACTTGTCACCCATGACCAGCTGTAAAGTGTGGGTGCCTGGCGCCAGTTCGAGTGAAACTTGTGTTTGCCCACCACCAAAATGTCGATGATGTTGATCGTTTGCAATGGCTTGGTTGAGTGGCGGTGTATCGGCATTGATGATGAGGTGATGATGCCCAGTATTTTCTTTTTCTACCCCGGCAGGGGCTACTCCCATGCCATTTAAACCAAAAATAACGGTAACAGGTGAAGTCACAATCGCTCCATTCGCAGGGGAAACAATGTAGACCTTGGCATCTTCAGCTACAACTGTACCGATTAAGGTAAATGATGTTATAAAAACTAAATAGCTTGCGATAAGTCGAGATTTTTTGTGCATTCCATTTACTCCTTCGAGTATTATTATCCAGAGCTAATCCTAATGAATACTGAGAAGATATGAAAGAAATACTCGTTTTTATTTCATGCTAATTGAAGTTTGTTCCAGGTTCGCTAAAGAATTGCTTAACTGGTATGAATCTTGAGTGAAATATGTACGTTATTCTGGGCTTATTCATATTCATTACTGTGATTGATGGCACTATTTTATCGCGTTATCAATGATAGAATGATTTTAATGACTCTAGCGGCTAAAATAATGCTGCGAAGCACTGTTATTTTTTTAATCAGCAGACAAAGACAGGAGATCTGCTTTATGAAGTTAGTAAAGAACTTGGTTGCCATTGCCGGTATCAGTTTGGTATTTAATGCAGCCAATGCAGGCAGTATCGATATTTCAAGCGAACCGGTTCTGGAGGCCATTGCAAAAGATATTGGTGCAGCCATCAGTTACAAAGCCATTTCACCCGCTGAACCTTTAGGTTTGATTGGGTTTGACATCGGCGTGGAAGCGTCATTCACTCAATTAGAAAGTGCGACGGAAATTAAGGAAGCTTTCGATACCAGCATGAGCACGTTGCCGCTGTTAAAGATTCATGCTCACAAAGGTTTACCGTTTGGTATTGATGTCGGTGCCGTTTATTCGCAAGTTCCATCGACGGATATTCAGTTCGTAGGTGGCGAAATTCGCTATAGCTTTGTCAGTGGAAACCTGGCGATACCCGCAATAGGGGTGCGAGGAACTTACACTCGAATAATCGGTATTGATGAGTTAGATTTATCAACCAAAGGCGTCGAATTAACAGTTTCTAAAGGTTTTCTTTTATTAACACCTTATCTCGGGGTAGGTCAGGTTTGGGCGTCCGCTTCCGGCGAGCCACGAACTGGAGACGTTACTTGGAAATCAGATCCTTCTATGTCAAAATATTTTGGTGGTTTAAATATTGCCTTGGGTCTAATGAATATCGTAGTAGAAGCAGATAAAACCGGTGATGCGATGACTTATAGTACTAAACTCGGTTTCCGTTTTTAGTATAACGGATGTTTCTCACTAAAAACCCCGTCTTTTAATGTAAAGCACGGGGTTTTTAGTTTTTAGTGCAAAATACCTGTGGTGATCTATAATCCTAGATTAATTAGTTGAACCACGATTTTTAGCACAAGCTCTTGATGCACCTAGCAAATTCAAAAATATGCTGATCACCAATGAGGTGACCACGCAATTCTTGAATTCGCTATGCACTTCAATATCTCGCCTCAAGCGCCTACTGTTGGTGCACTACCGAGTGCCCTCTGGGTAACAATTCGCGCCAACTGATTATTCTAGGATAATTCCGAAAAATTACCTGGGGACATTTGTGTTATTCCATGTTTTATCATTTTATAAAACGCTGTTTTTTTTCCTGATTTTTGCAGTTGTTTGTCTCACTGAAGCACAAGCTGATAATACTACTCGGCATGCTGTGCCCGGCGAATTATTGATAAAATATCGGGCAGATGCATTAAACATATCATCATCCGCCATTCGGCAAAAAATGCACTCAAAAACACATTTTCACCATTTGGCTATCGAACACTGGCAACTCGCCAGTAATAGCAATCTTGATGTCGTTATTAACCAACTAAAGCAGGACCCCAATGTCGAATGGGTTGAGCCTAACTATCGACGTTATGCGCGGACAAGTTATTCTGTGGCAGAAACAAACGCTCAGGTGAGTGCGAATGCACGACTGAAGCAACTTAATCTACACCGTTTGTGGCAACAAGCTGTGACACGTTTTCAGCCGGTGAAGATTGCCGTCATTGACGATGCTTTTGCAATCGACCATGAAGATTTAGCGGGCAATATACAGCTAGCCTATAATGCCCTGGATGGTAGCGACAATGCTCGGCCTGATCAGTGTATCGACGAATCTGTTGGATTAACTTTTGAAGGTCATGGTACCAATATATTAGGCGTGCTCGGTGCTGTCAGTGATAATGGCATTGGAATTGATGGCGCAAGTAATAATGCCCATATTTATCCTATTCGTATTAGTTGTAATTATACGGTTGCTGCCGAACTTGCCGCGATAGAATGGGCAATAGCAAATGATGTCGATATCATCAGTCTGAGTTACGGTGGCCCGATGTTTTCGGAATTGGAACGTCAAGCATTGCAACAAGCATTTGCCAAAGAAATTTTGATTGTCGTCGCTGCCGGAAATTATGATATTGATAATGATCGTATTGCGGACTACCCGTCCGGGCTAGATTTGCCGAATATCATCGCCGTTGCTGCGACCAATACGCAGAATAATCTATCCAGCTGGTCACAGTGGGGGCAAACTTCGGTGGATATCGCCGCCCCAGGAGAAATGATAGGCAGCACATTGGTCAGTAGTGCAGTTGATAGTTATCAGGAATATATCGCCAATGCATCAGGTACTTCTTTTTCCGCACCATTGGTTGCTGGTGTTTTAGCATCGCTAATGCAGCGCGATCCGACGCATGAGCTGCAAGGTTCGGTTTTTCGCGCAAGCGCAGCACTATTAAGTGGTGCTCAACCCTTAGTAAACACGGTTAAAGCGCGACTGGCGACCGATGGTTATGTTGATGCTATGCGAGCCTATGAAAAATTAGCGGTCATTGAGCCTGTACTCGTGATCAAGTCAATAGTAATCGACGATAATGAATTCGGCAATATGAACAGCGAAGTAGACCCCGGTGAAGTGGTGAAATTAAGACTTATTCTGCAAAATAAAGGGGGCGATGCTAGTGATATTCGGGCAGTCTTAAGTGCTGAAGGGAGTGCCGAAGTACTGCCTGAGCTGCATGCAGTGCTTGGTGATAATGGCAGTATTGCCGGTTATGATGCAATTACCCATACACAGCGTTATGCGGAAAAAGAATTAGTGTTTGATATGGATTTTTCTGCTATCGACAATCATCAAGAGGTATTGTTTCGCTTGGATTTGCAGGGTAGTTATTCAAACGGAGTAAATTCTTTCGAGTATTCGCGGTATTTCAGGATAAATATATCAAGCTTGCGCAATGGCGAAACAGTATCTGCGGAACTTATCTGGACCAGTGATAACCAACAAAATGAATTGCAGCTTTATCATATTCAGGTTCCGGAAAATCGCTCACAGTTAGTGATTAGTTTGTTAACAGAAGAGGTTGGTGGTGGTAATAAACTTGATATATTAACGAGTTATGGCGTAATTCCACAATTTGACTATTTTTATTACACGGATTATGAAACAACCCCAGACGTTATCGCTAAGGGTGTTACGGTTGGTCGTCAAGGTGAAGATTCCCCTGTTGAAACCATCACCCTGGATAACCCAAAGGCTGGAATTTATTATATTGCGGTGGTAGTGGATGAAAATTATGTCGCAACCCGTATCAATTACAGCATTAATGCAGAATTTACAAAAAAATCCAAAAAATCATCTTCAGCAGCGGGATGCTCGATCGGCCAAAGCAATGCCTTTGATCCCATGTTAAACCTATTATGTCTCATTGTATTAATGCGGCTGTGTGTCGCGCGAAAAAGTCGATTATGAAAAACCTACGCATAAGATCATCTCTATTTTTCAGTTTGCTATGTGGGGTAGGACTTTTGTGTTCATCGCAGCTGCTCAATGTTAAACCCTATCCCAATCATACAGCTGATGTTGCAGACATGACTACGGCCATGTCAGCACAACGCTTGCCTGATGAGAATGCAAGTCGTCCACAGCCTAACCTGAATCTAATCGACATACAAAAAACCTGGGATATTACCACTGGGTCGTCAGAAATCATCATTGCTGTGATCGATGATGCGATTGAAGTTAAGCATCCAGATTTACGCGACAATGTGTATCTAGGCTGGGATTTTGTTGATGGTGATGATGATCCATCTCCTGCAGTCTGCGTAGATCCAGCGACGCAAATACCCATTAAAGAAGATCATGGAACATCGGTCGCGGGTATCATTGGCGCAGTAGGGAATAATTCACTCGGCATTGCTGGCATCAATTGGACAGTCAAGATTTTGCCCATTCGTATCGGTTGCACCTACTCGGGAGCGTATGAATCGCAGGCAATTGAGTATGCAATTGCCAACGGCGCACATATTATCAATGCCAGTTATGCCGGCCCTGATTTTATCGTCAGGAATAACAATGTCATTCAGCAATTAAAGGACGCTAAAGAGGACGTATTATTTGTCACTGCTGCAGGAAATTATCATACTGACAACGATGTTTCGCCGATGTATCCCAGCAATGTGCAACTACCCAACGTCATCACGGTTGCTTCTTCCAATAGTAATAATCAGTTGTCTCATTGGTCACAATTTGGCGCTAGCAGTGTTGAGCTGGCCGCGCCTGGCGAGAATCTGTTGTCAACATTGTTCAATCTTGGTAGTGATAATGATTATGGTAACGTCTCGGGTACCTCATTTTCCACTGCAATCGTCAGCGGTGTGGCAGCTTTAATAAAAGCACAGGATTATGAAGATGGCGTGTTTGATCTGTCGCCTGGTGATCTTAAGGGCATTCTAATGGCCTCAGGCACACCTTTAAATGGACAAACTGGGTTATTACAGTCTGATGCGGTAGTAAACGCCTTTAATGCGTTAACCATAACAAAAGAGCGAAGACCGGTAGTAAGCATTGAGACGATTAATGTTAATGATGCCGCGAGCAATACGGCGAATGGTATCGTTGATCCATTGGAAACATTCAGCATCGAGTTGGCCTTAGAAAATCTCTGGGATGACATTGTCAGTGTTCAACTGGAGTTGCAAAGTGAAAATAGTTTGCTCGAGCCCATTGAAACCACACGAAGTTTTGAGTTCTGGCCAAAAAATACGAATCAAATGTTCTCTTTTCGCTTTCGAGCAGATGATTTTTCGCAACATCAAGCATTTGCCTTCAGTTTATTGGTTAATGTCACGGGTTCAACCGGCGTTTATCAACAAGTTCGGCACTTCACATTGAATGCTGGCCTGCTGCGGCACAATGTTCCTGTGACAGATTCCATTCAGCGTAATTCGCAGGATGAATTACGCCGTTGGCATTTCAATATTCCCGCGGAAGCGAATAATGTGGCGATTGAAATAGAACGAAACACCCTTGATGACAGAAAATTAGGTTTGCTGGTGGGCATTGGAGAGTTACCCACGGTTTATTTCAGAGCGGCCAGCGGAGTGGATTATCGCACTGAGGCGAAGTTTAAGCGGTTGTATTCTGATAGGCAGATCGAAAGACTGGATTTCACTATTTCGACCCAGCTTCCAGAAACAATAAATCTTTTACTCTTTAACAAACCACTGAATAACACCTTAGAAGCAACTATCAAAAATTACCAGATCCGCGCCTGTTATTTTACTGATAACGATACTAATAACCCGCCAATTGTTGATGCGGGATTTGGTTTAATCGTTAAACCGGGTGAATCGGTCGCATTACAGGGTAGTGCGAGTGATTCAGATGGTGAAGTGACGCGGCAATGGTGGACATCGGCGTCTAATATTGCATTCACTGCAAGCTCAGCAACAAATATCTCATTTATCGCGCCGCAATCAGGCTCTGCGACATTTATATTGTCTGCAGTGGATAATGACTGCCGCAAAGCAACCGACAGCGTAACGATTATCATAGAAGAGGAAAATTCGATTGAAGATGGATTACAAATAAATCCAAAACGCATAGAAATTGAAGAGGGCACTTCTATTGATGTTCAGGTCAATGCGTTTTATCAGAATAATGTGGTTGAAAATCTACGATTTGTTTCTGGCCCAGAAGGTATGATTTATAACAAAAGTGCAAATCAGACCTCATTCGACAATTTAAAATGGCCAAATACCGCAGGTGCCGGTATTTATTCTGCCAATTTCGATTCTAATATCGGTGGTGAGTTAATTGGCGGTCGAATAATCATTGAAATAAAAACACGTGGCGGCCAATCAGCAGGAGGTGGTTGTACGCTGAGTAAAAATAATGCTTTTGATCCGCTTTTTCTATTTTATTTAGGTTTTTCTCTACTGATTCTGTTAAAACCGGATTCCAGCCGTGCAAAAAAACATAACTAATCCCTTTGTATTTAGTTTTTCTAAAACAATCTTCATCTCAAATGAGTTTTTTTAGCAGAATGCTTTCTGTTTACCCGTGGTAGAATTCTTATTGTGTACCTATCTCTGACAATCGACTGCACATAGAAAATAAATTGCTTAAATTGCCAAAGCCGAGAATGGATTGTATAGAAATGTCATGTTTTGATTCTTATTTTAGTCTTGAATTCGTGTGAAAACTTTATCCAGCGTCGCATGAATGTAAAAAAAACAGGCAAACAAGTGGGCATTGGTTTTCAACAACTCATGTCTTTCACAAGAAAAAAAATAAAATGCATGTTTTTTTTGATAAAAGTTTGCAATTTGTTTTGCTTTCAAATATAACTGATCCGCGATTAAGATCATCTGCAAAAGATACATTTAATTCAATTTTTGAAAATATTTTAACTAAAAACGAATTATTTTCACGAAAAAGCAATTATTTTTATATAAAACAAGAAATTTTTTAAAAAAAGTCTAAACTTATTACTTATAATGACGAAGATTAAATGCAGATGATTGCATATCGTATTAGTTTTTGTGATTATATGAATCTTGTTATTGAACTTATGGAAGGAGCAACTGAACTATGCCAAAGAAAACTTCTGCTAAAAAGAAAGTGACCGCTAAGAAAACTACTACTGGAATATCAGTAGAAGCAAAAAAAGCAGCCGCTGCGAAAAAGAAAGTAATGGCAGCTAAGAAAAAAGCTGCCGCTGCTAAGAAGAAAGAAATGTTAGCCAAGAAAAAAGCCACTGCTATCGCTAAGAAAAAAGCCATGGCTGTTAAAAAGCAAGTTGCAGCCGCTAAGAAAAAAGCTGCCGCAATAAAGAACCGTGAAGCGTTAGCGAAAAAACGTGAACGTGATGAGGCCATGAAGGCAAAAGCAGCTGTTATAGCTGCTGTTAAGAAAAAAGCAGATGCTAAAAAGAAAACTTTAGACACTGCTGAAGCCAAATTTGAAAAAGATTGGGCTAAAAAAGAAGCTATGGCTGCAAAAGCCGCAGCAAAACGTAAGAAATCAGTCGGTAAAAAGCGTAAGGTTGCAAAAAAAGCAACTAGTACTGCTGCATCAGCTGCTAGCTAAGTTTCATTTTAGAAACTTGCTTGATAAAAAGCCGCTATCGGTATCGATAACGGCTTTTTTGTTCATAATAAATTCAAGTTCTCAAATGTTTGCACATTTACCATCGTATTCTCTTCTACATTTCCGCAATCTTCTTCTAAAACAATGAAACAATTCGCTTTAGACAGTGAGCTCAACACATGCGAACCTTGATTACCGGTTGTTTTGACGACTAATTCGCCGTTTTCTGTATGAAATAATGTTCCACGTTGAAACTCGACGCGTCCTCGACGTTTTTTTAGTGATGAAACACTCCTGACACGCAAGATTGTGTTTTTTGCTTCAGCTTGCCCGGTTAAAAATCGCAATGCAGGCTGGACTAGTTGATAAAAAGTGACAATTGCAGAGACTGGGTTACCGGGTAAACCAAAAAAATAACATGAATCGAGCTTTCCAACCGCAAGTGGCCGACCCGGTTTCATCGCAAGTTTCCAAAAATTCACTTTTCCTAATTTTTCGAGCGTTACCTTTACATAATCGGCTTCCCCCACTGATACGCCACCCGAGGTGATCAGAACATCGGCATGTTGTGCCGCAGATTTAAATGCGTTTTCTATGAGATCAGGTTGATCCTTGATGATTCCCATATCGATTATCTCACAACCTAGTTGAGTCAACATGCTGTATAAGGTGTAGCGGTTACTATCATAAATTTGCCCATCTTCCAGCACCTCACCCACATTTTGTAACTCATCACCCGTTGAAAAGAAGGCAACGCGCAGTTTTCGAGTGACTTTAACTTCAGCAATACCCATGGAAGCCAACAAGCCAATATCCGGAGACATCAATAGCCGGCCTTCTGACAACGCTGACTCACCAACTGTCAGATCCTCTCCACGTTGACGAATATTTTGACCCTTTGAATATTGTTGCTGTACGCGGATGCAATCATTTTCGAGCTCCACATGCTCCTGCATGATAACGGTATCTGCGCCGTGAGGAATGCTGGCTCCCGTCATAATACGCACTGCTTGATTAGCGTTAACGGTACCTGAGAAATTATTGCCGGCAAACGATTTCCCAATAACCTTAAGTGCAATCGTTGGGTTTGCATCGATATCTTCAAAACGAATGGCATAACCATCCATTGCTGAATTGGTGTAAGAGGGTACATCAATGGTTGAGTTCACCGTTTGATACAAAATACGGCTTAAAGCCTGGCGTATATGAATTTGCTCGTAGGCATTAATCGGCGTTAGCATTTCTTTGATGCGCTGCCGGGCTTGTTCGATCGATAGTAAGTTTGGGTCATGGTCGTCAGTGCACGAACTGGGCTGGTTTTTATGTGTTGGTAGCATGTTTATCCTTTTTTACTTTTTTAATACTGCAAGTTCTTCCAGTGAGTTAATGTTGAAGAATGCCTCGCTTTCATGCTTGAAATCAACGGCTTGGTAAGGATTGAGGTCTAGCCAGTGTTTGATAGATCGATTACCTTGCTGAAAATAGTCTTCCATCGTGGGAAACAAGCAGGCTTCAAACAACATAAATAAATTCTGAATTCTGGTTCCATCGTTAACCACACAGGTGGTTTTAGATTGGTTAAATGACTGCAACATTCGCTGCGGATAGTTCTCAGGGTAGAGCGGCGCATCGACAGGCAAAACCAGTACTAGTGGTGTTTTAATATGAGAGCGACAGCTTAAAATGCCTGACAGCGGGCCTTGTGCTTCACTAAATTTATCGATTACCACCGGGTAGGAAAACTGTTTGTACTGTTCAATATCATTATTGGCGCTGATGATTATGTTGCTGAGGCTTGTCTCCAGTTTCCGCAGTATCGTTTCAATCAATGTTTGATGATTGATTTGAATAAGGCCTTTGTTGACGAAATTCATTCGAGAGCCTTGACCACCCGCAAGAAGGACAGCGGTTATGTCTTCCATAGTGCATTCTTCATTCATTTATCCTAGAATCCGCAGTTGAGCAACCTGTAGTGTGCGTTATTTTGTGCTGAGTTGCGTAATGAAATTTTTCCCAAATGG
>CALZHW010000037.1:826-26901 GCA_945787125.1 uncultured Ectothiorhodospiraceae bacterium | reverse complement strand
CACGATTTTGCTCCCAGTTAATTGTTAACAATTTGAATAAATTTTAGTCCCTACTACATGGGTTCGAGAGCAATAGATTTCAAGCCTAAGGTTTAGAATAATTCCCTGAATAATGGTAGACTGACGCAAGATCGTTCACAAACTAAACAGATAAATTCAAAATAGAGAACTCACCATGAAAGTGATCAAAACAGCAGCATTTCAAGATCAAAAACCCGGCACTTCTGGATTGCGTAAAAAAGTAACCCAGTTTCAAATACCGCATTATCTTGAAAACTTTGTCCAGTCCATCTTTAATGCCATTGGTGACTGCCAGGGCAAATTATTAGTGCTGGGAGGGGATGGCCGCTACTACAATAAAAATGCTATTCAAACGATTTTGAAAATGGCCGCCGCTAACAAATTCAGCCGCGTTATTGTTGGTCAACATGGGCTTTTCTCAACACCAGCAGCGTCGCATATTATTCGTAAAAACCAGGCAGAAGGTGGAATCATATTATCCGCCAGTCATAATCCAGGAGGGCCGAACGGGGATTTTGGTATTAAGTACAATACCTCAAATGGTGGCCCCGCTCCCGAAATAGTTACTGAGGCGATTTATGAAATATCACAAAACATTAATGAATATTGTATTGTTGATACGGAAAATATTGATCTAAGTCAAATCGCCACATCAAAGATTGGTGAAATGACAATTAATGTTATTGATTCGGTTCAAGATTATGCCGATCTTATGCAACACATTTTTGACTTTAGTTTAATCAAGAGCTCAGTCAAATCGGGTGCGCTCAATCTGTGTTTCGATGCGATGCATGCGATTACCGGTCCTTACGCTTACGAAATTTTTGAGAACCGTCTCGGTATGACAAATGCCGTAATTAACGGCATACCGCTTGAAGATTTTGGCGGCGGTCATCCAGATCCAAATTTAAGTCATGCAGAACAATTATTGCAAACCATGAAATCAATAAACGCGCCTGATTTGGGGGCAGCCTCTGATGGTGATGGCGACAGAAATATGATACTCGGTCGAAATTTCTTTGTAACACCTAGCGATAGCCTGGCGATAATCGCGGCCAACGCGCATTTGATGCGAGAATACCGCCAGGGAATTTGCGGCATTGCTCGCTCGATGCCGACCAGCCGCGCGGCTGACAAGGTTGCCGAACGGATGGGTATAGAGTGCTTTGAAACACCTACTGGCTGGAAATTCTTTGGCAATCTGCTCGACGCAAATAAAATCACCATCTGCGGGGAAGAAAGTTTTGGCACGGGTTCTGACCATATTCGGGAAAAAGACGGTATCTGGGCCGTGCTGTTTTGGTTAAATTTACTCGCCATTAAAAAACAAAGTGTCGAAGATATTGTTAATCAACACTGGAAGACATATGGCCAACACTATTATGCGCGCCACGACTACGAAGAAATTGATATTGGCAAAGCCAAAGATTTAATGCAAAATCTTGAAGAGTCATTAACGGGATTGCCAGGAAAAACTTTTCGTGGTTTAGAAATCAAGGAAGCTTTTAACTTTTCTTACACGGATCCAGTAGACGCAAGTGTGGCAAAAAACCAAGGGATAGTGATAACTCTGAAGCCAGATAGCCGGATAATATTTCGTCTTTCCGGTACCGGCACACAAGGGGCAACGTTACGGGTTTATTTGGAGTCCTACGAACCTGATCAGACAAAACAAGGATTAAACACGCATGAAGTGCTTGTGCCACTAGCGGCAATTGCCAATGACATTGCTGACATTCGACAACGAACCGCCAGAGAGAAGCCTTCAGTTATCACCTGATATGAACCTAGATTCCGCAGCTGAACGTTTACAGGTCAATATAACATTATGAATTTATTAAATATATCAACTGCATCGCAGTTCACCCTTGCGGTGAGTCACTGCAACCTGTATTGCACGCCCTTTTGCACTGCTTTACGTGTGAAATATTTTCCAAAGGGAACAACCATTTGGGAAATATTTCATTACGCAATTCAGCACAAAATGACGCACACTACAGGCTGCTCAACTGCAGATTCTAGGTTGAAGCTTACAGAGACATAACCATGACTTATATTATCCCTTTTTCAAAAATTCGATTGCATGATATTTCACGTGTAGGTGGCAAAAATGCTTCATTAGGTGAAATGTATCAAAGCCTGAACGGCGTGGGCGTAAAGGTACCCAACGGTTTCGCGATTTCCGCTGATGCTTATCGTTACTATTTACAGTTTAACAAACTGGACAAACAAATTTCCGACAGCTTAAAAACGCTGGACAAGTCCGACCTGAAAGCCTTAAATACCATAGGCGCGCAGATTCGTCACAGCATTCGCAATGCCCAAATGCCGGAAGACCTAGAAAGCGAAATACGCAATGCTTATCGACATCTGGAATCCGAATACGGCGAAAATCCCGATGTTGCCGTGAGAAGCTCAGCCACCGCTGAAGACTTACCTGGCGCTTCCTTTGCCGGACAACAAGAGACCTACTTAAACATTCAAGGCAGCTTGAACCTGGTTACAGCATGCAAACATGTGTTTGCCTCATTATTTACTAACCGAGCCATTTCCTATCGCATCGACAAACACTTTTCCCATGATGATGTCGCCATTTCCGTCGGCGTACAAAAAATGGTTCGCTCGGATAAAGGGTCTTCCGGTGTTATGTTCACGCTTGATACCGAATCAGGATTCCGTGACGTCGTGTTTATCACCTCGGCCTACGGCCTTGGAGAAAATGTGGTGCAAGGCAGCGTCAACCCCGATGAGTTTTACGTTTTCAAACCCACTCTCGAAACCAAACATCGACCCATCCTTAAAAGGCAACTTGGCACTAAAACAGTGAAAATGATTTATACACAGGATGCTATGGCAGGTCACTCCACCCGCAACATTCCGGTGGCGGTTGAAGACCAAAAACGTTTTTCCATTACCGACAATGAAGTGCTGCAGCTTGCCTGTTACGCAGTGACCATTGAAAAACACTATTCTGAAAAATACGGCGTGGCTCAGCCCATGGATATTGAGTGGGCCAAAGACGGCAAGAGCGGTGAACTGTACATCGTTCAAGCACGTCCTGAAACGGTTCAAACTACAATAAATATCCGCCAGCACGAAACTTATCAACTCGACCAAATAGGAAAATGTCTCACCACCGGAAAAAGTATTGGTAAAAAAATAGCGTCCGGCACAGCGAAAGTAATTCATGAAACCTCACACATGCATGATATTCAACCTGGAGACATTTTAGTCACTGATATAACCGACCCAGATTGGGAACCTGTGATGAAAATCGCTTCTGCCATTGTCACTAACCGAGGCGGCCGCACGTGCCATGCGGCAATCATCGCACGAGAGCTAGGCATTCCGGCCGTTGTCGGCTGTGGTAATGCCACTCAAATCATCGAATCAGGACAAAAAATCACGGTCAACTGTGCAAACGGAGATACCGCTTACGTCTATGATGGTGAATTACCTTTCCATGTTGAAACCCAGGACTTAGATACATTAAAACGACCAAAAACCAAAGTCATGGTGAACCTGGGCAATCCTGAATTAGCGTTTGAAACTTCTTTTTTACCTGTCGATGGCGTTGGATTAGCGCGACTAGAGTTTATTATCAATAATAGCATCCAGATTCACCCAAAAGCATTACTAGAATATAATACACTGGATGAAAAAACCCGTTCCAAAATAGATCAAATCACTTCCGGCTATGCCGACAAAATTTCGTTTTATGTCGACCGACTAGCGGAAGGCGTTGGACAAATTGCCGCAGCCTTTTACCCAAAACCAGTCATTGTACGTATGAGTGATTTCAAATCTAATGAGTATGCCTCGCTCATTGGCGGGGGACAGTTTGAGCCTATTGAAGAAAATCCGATGATTGGTTTTCGCGGCGCATCACGTTATCCATCAGAGCAATTTTCCAATTGCTTTGCCCTGGAATGTGCAGCCATGAAAAAAGTCCGCGAGGAAATGGGCCTGACTAACGTGGCCCTGATGATTCCTTTCGTACGCTCTCTGGACGAAGGCAAAGTCGTTATCCAGACTATGGAAAAATATGGCTTAAAACGTGGTGAAAATGGCCTCAAAATTTACTTAATGTGTGAAGTCCCTGCCAACGCCCTTTTGGCCGATCAATTCTTGGAATTATTTGATGGCTTTTCCATTGGCTCAAACGACCTAACTCAACTCACCTTGGGCGTTGATCGTGATTCTGGTATTGTTCAAGGCTTTGACGAGAGAAACGAAGCCGTGCTCAAACTAATGGCAATGGCGATTGAAGCTTGTCATAAACAGGGGAAATACATAGGAATATGTGGGCAAGCACCGTCAGATTATCCTGAAATCACCGAGTGGCTGGTGCAGCATAAAATTGATTCGATTTCATTAAATGCTGATTCGGTGTTCAGTATGCTGGATGTCATCAATAACGCTGAGAAGTAACCGTGAAATACCTATAACTCACAATCGGAGCTTAAAGTTGCCACCTTCCAGCACCCGTAGCGGCAAGACCTTACCGAGAGACGCCGTGAATACGTCCCTGTAGGCTTGACGGCAGCATCCATGCTGCCAACACTCTCTATAAGGCATTGCCACTACGGGCGCTGATTACGGGAAATCGTTTGAACTCCGATTGTGAGTTTTAATTCAATTTATTATCCTAGAATCCGCAGTTGATCAGCCTGTAGTGTGCGTCATTTCACATAGCAATGCAGTACAAAAGGGCGTGCAATACAGGTTGCAGTGACTCACCGAAAGGGTGAACTACAGTGCAATTGATATATTCAATAAATTCATAATGTTATATTGACCTATCAACGTTCAACTGCGGAATCTAGGATTATCGTCAGCACATTTTCCGGCGGACGACCGATGACGGCTCGTGAATCATTAACAACAACGATCGGGCGTTCAATAAGTTTTGGTGTTTCAAACATGGCGTCAATTAATGCTTCATCAGAAAGATTGATGTCGTCAAGTCCAAGCGCCTGATATTCTGCTTCATTCTTTCGCATTAAATCACGCGGCTGCATGCTGAGCATTTTAAGGATTTTTTTTAGTTCAACCCTGGATGGGGGCGTACTGAGATACTCGACAACTTCAGGAGCCAAGCCATTTTCTTCAAGCAACGCCAGCGTTTGGCGTGACTTGCTGCAGCGAGGGTTGTGATAAATTGTTATTTTCATGGGGGCTATATCAAAAACGATGTGCCGTTGACACACTACTCGGTAAGTTGAGCAAATTTTTGAAGTTTAATTGCTTTAAATTGCGCTGGCTCAAGATGATGACGGTGCAACAACTTATAAAACTCTGTTCGGTTCCGGTTTGCGAGCCGTGCAGCTTGAGTCACATTACCATCCGTCAAGTGCAGCAGTTTCAATAAATAATCTCGCTCAAACGATCGCTTTGCATCTGTCAATGATAAAACATCACCATTGTCATTTTTTCCGCGCAATGCTTTCATAACCAAGCGCGCCGGTATAACTTTGGTCATGCTTAATACAAAACACTGCTCGACGACATTCTGCAACTGGCGAACATTACCCTGCCAATCAGCCAACATCATCAACTCCATCGCCTCAGGCGAAAAAGCAGTCACTTTTTTGTGCGGGTTGCTAATCGATAGCTCGTTAATAAAATGATTACACAATAACGGAATATCTTGTCTGCGTTCATTTAAACTCGGAATTTCAAGTGTCGCAACATTAAAGCGATAATAAAGATCCTCGCGGAATTCACCCTCTTCCATTTTTTTTTCAATATCGTTATGAGTTGCGGAAATCACTCTGACATCAATCGGAATAGATTTTACTGAACCAACAGGGCGAACTTGTTTTTCCTGTAGGACACGCAATAATTTAACCTGTAAAGACATCGGCATATCACCGATTTCATCGAGAAAAATCGTGCCTTTATTTGCCGCTTTAAATAAACCGTCATAACTATTGGTCGCACCAGTAAATGAGCCTTTGGTATGCCCAAACAACTCAGATTCCAATAAATGTTCTGGAATCGCCGCGCAATTTACGGCAATAAATGGTTCCTTACAACGCGGGCTAGCCTGATGGATCGCTTTAGCCAACATTTCTTTACCAGTCCCACTGGGACCTCGAATAAATACACTGGTATCACCTTGCGCTAACATAGAGGCCTGAGCGAGAATCTCCTCCATCAAATCACTGCACGTAATGATGTGTGAACGCCATGCCTGTGAATCGGCCATATGACTTGATTCGACGAACTCAGGGTTGATGGCGATAGCATTTTTTATATGCTCCAACAGGGTTTTGCCCAATGTTCCGCCGCCAACTGTCTTATCGACAAAACTGAACATTCCTTGTTTCGTTGCATCTACTGCGTTTTCAATGGTGCCATGTGCTGTCATCATAATAATCGGCACTGAACTATTGGCTTGATGAATTTCATTAAATAAAGCCATGCCATCCATGCCTTCCATACGAAGATCAGTGATGACAACTGCTGGGCGTTGCAGTGAAAATTTAACGAGTGCTTCACTTCCACTTCCGGCGACAACAACATTATAGTTTTCCGTTTCCAATCGAACTTTCAATAATTCCAACAAATCCGTATCGTCATCAACAATTAATATTGTTTGCTTATTCATTTGATTTATTCCTGATTATCTAGTTCTATTTCGCGAGCAAAAATACTTTCATCAATGTTTTTAAGTGCATTAATCTGTGCATTTAACTCACTCACCGTTTTTTTATATTTTGAGTTTTCTACGATGTACAATTTTATTTTATTTTCCAATCTTATTTTATCAGCATCTTGGACGCTCAAAACGTTAAAAAGTTTCATCATCTCTAGCAGGTCTGCGTCCGCCTGAGAGAAGTCAATGCTATTCATCAAACTTGAATTAACCGCTAATTTAGCCTTATTTTTTTCTTTTGTCACTTCAATTATTGATAAAAACAGTGCGCTCAGTAGTGTCGGGTTTTGCTTGAATGTTAGATAAATATCATTAAAAAAAACCTTTTGCTCTCCTGGGTTCAACTGGTGATGGTATGACAGCAGTCTGAATAATTTCGAAATTTCAGACAAGTCCTGATTTTCAATTTTATCAAAGGCGTTTGTCTTATCACTTTTTTTGACAACATTAGTGATACGCTTAAATTCATCAACACCCGCATTCTCATCACCCGACCTGATCCAGTCTCGTAGCGGGCAGCCCGTCAATAAAACGATTATCGAACAAATTAATAAGACGTTAGTTAAACGACCCATGCTAACTCTTCGTCGGAAGCTATCGGCAAACTTATCCGAAAATGCGCGCCATTTTGATTTTCGGTAGGTTCCAAAACTTCTATTGTGCCATGGTAGGCCTCAACGAATTCTTTGACAATTGAGAGGCCTAACCCACTACCTTTGATCACCCCTTTTGTCGGAGGTTCACCACGATAAAATGCCTCAAAAACATGACTTTTATCTTTATGCGAAATCCCTATTCCCTGGTCACTGATATCCAAATAAATCATCTCCGCAGATCCGTGCAAACTAATATTTATTGTACTCCCTAAGGGTGCATATTTTACCGCATTTGATAACAAATTATCGATTATAGTTCGGAACTCGTCTTCATTTGCCAAATAAATCCAATTTTCCAAGTCTCTGTTAATTTTCAGCTGCTTAGAGAGAATTATTGCTTCATGGTCGGTTAATACGTGTTCAATCACTTGGGCGATATAAATATTTTTTTTGCCTGCACTACCTTTTGCCGAGTGATTCATATTAAAACTCAGCAGCTTTTCAATCATTTTTTGCAAACTTAACGAGTTTTTTTGCAGGATACTACACACCCTTTTCTGTTTTTCTGAAAGTGGGCCAATGACTTCATCATTCAGCAATTCAGTGCTTTCACGGATCGACGTTAGTGGCGTTTTTAGTTCATGAGAAACAGACTGCAGAAACTCTCTTTTGACTTTTTCCAGATAGGCCAATTGCTTGCGAAGCCAATCGAGTCGCTCGCCAAGCGCCCTTAAATCACCTGAACCACTGACTTTTATGGCCTTTTCGAAACGCCCATTCCCCAGCTCCCTGATATGTTTATCCAGCTGCAATATTGGGTTCGCAATCAAGCGGGTGAAAACGTACATAAAAACAACAAACAATGGGATCAGCCAAAGTAGTTGTTTGTTCATATTACTCCGCGCCTCAGTAGAAAGACTCTCCATGATTTGAAGTTCCAAATCGATAAGCTGATCACTATTGGTTAATATTGACGCAGCCGTCTGAGACATAGCGATGAAATCTTGTGGATTAACCGGGTTCTTATTAGTGTCGTTCGCCCACAACTCCATGCTCTTAAATAATTTGAGTTCGAGAATATTAAGTGATGATAATTGATCACGCAAATCAGCAGACAATGTAATATCGGCTAATTTTTCAGCGGTTTCCAGGTAATTTTCATGCAGTGCGTAATAGCTGGTCAAGATAGATTCATTGCCCAGAACAACAAATTGGCGCGCGCTACGCTCCATCGCCGTAGACTGACTTAACAGCTGCCGACTAATTTGCGTCGTTTTTACTGCACGCAAAACCGCCTCCTGACTTTGCTGAGTCAACCGTTCAACATAATTAAAACCCGTTATTAATGCCATCATTAACGGTGCGGAAACGATCAGAAAACTGAATACAACCAGTAAATAAAAATACTTTAAATGAAACCAGCTGTATTTTCTTTCAACCACAAATTACTCTCCTAAGACATATAAATCGCATACAAAAACACCGATAGTATAAACGATTTTCTATAAATTATGATAACTGCTCAGCATATTAATCCCTAGAGCGTGTATGAAATAACTGGACACTACCGATTAAAATTATTTCTGTAACATTTTCGCCGATTGTGCGACCAAGACTCATGCGGAGGACATTATCCTAGATTCCGCAGTTGAACGTTTACAGGTCAATATAACATTATGAATTTATTGAATATATCAATTGCACCGCAGTTCACCCTTTCGGTGAGTAACTACAACCTGTATTGCACGCCCTTTTGCACTGCATTGCTATGTGAAATCTTTCCCAAAGGGAACAACCATTTGGGAAAGATTTCACTACGCAATTCAGCACAAAATGACGCACACTACAGGCTGCTCAACTGCGGATTCTAGGATTATGAAAACCCAATGGCGACTGTTTTTTATTGCACTATTATTAGTGGGCATAGGCATAGGCATGGGCGTTGCCGCATGCAGTAATCCATCAAATGAGAACCATCAGACATTATCCGCCGACACCTCAAACGCATTGGCTGGCAAACTGATTATCACTGGCTCAAGCACTATCGCCCCAGTAACGACAGAACTCGCCAGGCTTTTCGAGTCCCGCTTTCCTGCCACAAAAATTGATGTGCAAACCGGCGGCTCATCCCGAGGAATCAGTGATGTACGCCGGTCTATCGCTGACATTGGAATGGTTTCACGCAAGCTGAAAAACAGTGAGCAAGAATTCCAGGGGCATCTATTTGCAACGGATGGTATTAGTATCATCGTCCACCAAAGCAAATCAATAGAGAACATCACGACGCAACAAGTCAGAGACATTTTTCAAGGCAAGATTCGTCATTGGCAGCAACTGACTGGGGATGCATCACCACTGACCGTTATTCACAAAGCGGAAGGACGCTCCACACTTGAGGTTTTTCTTAATTATTTTGCCTTGAAAAATCCACAGATCAAAGCCGATATCATCATTGGCGACAACGAACAGGCGATAAAGCTTGTTGCCAACAATCCCAATGCAATAGCGTATGTCTCTATTGGTGCAGCGGAGTATGCCATAATGCAAGGTAGTACGATCAAACTGTTAACATTAAATGGCATAGTAGCCAGCACAGATAATTTATTGCATGAGCGATTTCCGCTACGAAGAGAACTTAATTTTATTAGCCGCAACGATAATAACCCACTGAAAAAGGCCTTTCTGGATTTCACCACCTCTATAGATGCGCAACCGATTATCAAGGAATTTGGTTTTGCCCCCACGCTGCATTGATAACCTGTTCCTACGTTTCATCCAATTAGTCTCATTAGTTTCCATCGTGAGCTTGCTGTTTATCATTTTTTTTCTGGTCAAAGAGTCTTATTTGATTGTACAAGAAAAACCTATTCTGACAGTTTTCACCGATCCGGCCTGGCACCCTCTGGATGGCCAATTTTTGTTACTGCCTATGATGGTAGGTAGCTTGTTGATAATGCTGGGTGCAATGTTAATCGCCTTGCCCATCGGTTTATTAACCGCAATTTTGTGTCGCTATTACGCGCCACGCTGGTTTGCAACAATCATTCAGCGCCTCATGGAAGTCTTCGCTGGCATACCCGCTGTGGTCTATGGCTTTTGGGGCGTAATGGTTATCGTTCCGGCCATCGCTGCCTGGCAAGCGCCAGGCACTAGCTTACTGGCGGGCATTCTGGTTCTCACTTTTATTGTGACGCCAGGGGTTACCATTATTTCATATCACAACTTATCCCAGGTGAACCAAACTTTATTGCATAGTGCAATCGCGTTGGGTTTAAGCCGCTACAATATTATCCGGCACATCATTTTTCCGGAAGTTAAACACGGTTTGATTACAGCGACAACGCTGCAATCGGGGCGCGCTATTGGTGAAACACTGGCGGTTTTAATGGTCTGTGGCAATGTCGTACAACTGCCCGGCAGTGTGTTTGAGCCGATAAGAACATTGACCAGTAACATCGCGTTAGAAATGGCGTACGCGATGGATACTCACCGTAGCGCGCTTTTTCTAAGTGGACTGTTATTATTGCTTATTGTATTGGTTTTGGCTTTTATTGCCGAATCCATGCAAAAACCAAAAGCTGAATCACAATGAAGCTACCCAGCAATTATAATCCCGCAGATATTTTATTAGCCGGATTTAGCTGGCTAAGCGGGCTTTTGGTGTTATTGTGTTTTGGATATTTATTCGCTGACATCTTTAGCAATGGCTATGCACATCTGGACTGGCAGTTTATCACCACCGCCCCTGAGAACGCCGGTCGTGACGGTGGCATTGCGCCCATGATTATATCCACCACAATATTACTCTTCTTTGCTTTACTATTTTCCCTGCCCATTGGTATTTTCAGTGCAATTTATCTGGCGGAATATACATCATACGAGCACCGTTTTGCGCGCCTGCTGCGTTATGCGTTAAACACCTTGGCCGCTGTACCCTCGATTGTAATGGGCATGTTCGGCTTTGCATTTTTTGTCATCATACTGCAAATAGGTTTCTCTTTGTTAGCTGGCGCTTTAACGCTGGCTATAATGATTCTGCCGTTACTCATTCGTAACATTGAAGACAGCTTGAGAAACATCCCCCATACTTATCGGTTAAATGCGGCCGCACTGGGATTGTCCCAGGTACGAACTATTTTTCAGATATTATTGCCCATGGCAAAACACGGCATTGCCATGGCAGTTGTACTATCCGTGGGGCGCGCCATGGCAGAAACAGCTGCCTTGCTCTTTACCGCAGGTTATGTCATGCGCATGCCGGATTCATTAATGGACTCAGGACGCAGCCTGTCGGTACACATTTTTGATTTATCCATGAATGTTCCCGGCGGAGAAAAAGCCGCTTACGCCACAACAATTGTGTTATTATTTTCAATCTTAATCATCAATGCAGCCACCGTATTGCTCAGCAATCAAATCACCCGCAGGAGCCCAATGTGAACAATTTGCCAACGATATCACATCTGCAAATTGTTCCTGATGAATATCGGAAAGCACCCAATGCGCAAGACGTTGCAACGTTAATTGAGATCAAAAATCTTTCACTAAACATCGATCAGCAAGCGATTTTTAGCAATATATCTATACCCATCTATAGCAAACATATTAACGTACTAATCGGCCCATCTGGCTGCGGCAAAAGCAGCTTGCTCAATGCCATCATTCGACTAACTGATTTCACCAAAGATGCACATTTGCAGGGAGAGATTTTAGTAGCCAATAAAAACATACTCAATCCAAATTGCAACCTTATTGAATTGCGTAAAAAGGTGGCAATGATTTTTCAAAAACCCACACCGTTCCCGATGTCTATCTACAAAAATTTTGAAATTCCACTGAAAGAACATGGTGTGAAAAATAAAATCGATATTGCTGCAAAGATGCAATCTGCGTTAAAGAGTGTTGGCTTATGGAAAGAAGTTAAAGACAGACTTAATAAAAATGCCTTGTCACTTTCTGGTGGGCAACAGCAGCGACTGTGTATTGCTCGTGCTTTGACACTGGCACCTGCAGCCTTGCTGCTGGACGAACCCTGCAGTGCATTAGATCCAATATCAAGTCAAATCATTGAAGAGCTGCTATTAGAACTGAAGCAAAAGTACACCATTTTAGTGGTGACTCACAATCTATCACAGGCAAAACGGATCGCAGACTATGTGGCTTTTATGTGGTATGTTAATCAATGTGGCCGCCTCGTTGAGCACAACGAAGCGGCAATCATATTTAACAAACCTTCTAATCCATTGACCAGCGCTTACGTGCAGGGCGTTACGGGTTAGTCCGCATTTCTCACAGGTACATCCTTTTAATGTTGTCAAAAGCTAAAAATCTCGCACGAGATCTAATTATCCCCACTATTATTTCGGTGTTATGCATCGTCGTTGCGTTGGCAGGTCTTAGCGTGACTGACAGTTTGCGGTATGACTCACTTGAACTGAGCCATTTAGAATTGTGGCGGCTGATAACTCCGCATTTCGTCCATCTCAGCGTATCGCACTTAATCATGAATTTACTGGGTTTATATTTGGTTTTTGTGTTTTTCTATCGCTGTGTAAGCTGGCAATATTGGCTGGTAACTTTTTTTTTCAGCGGCGTGGGCATCAGTTTATTTATCTTTTTTCTAAACCCGGAAATTCGCTGGTACGTCGGTTTATCTGGCATAGTCCACGCACTTTTCATGCTTGGTGGACTGGCCGATATTCGGGTGCGAAAGTGGGAAGGCATCACATTTACTGGCCTGATCATCGCTAAACTCAGTTACGAGCAAATTTTTGGTCCGCTACCCGGTTCCGAGCAAACAGCCGGCGGGCCGATCCTGATAGACGCCCATTTATATGGTGCAATAATTGGCGGGATAATTGGCCTATTTTATTTATTTAAACACAAATAACTACTTGCCGCTATTAGACTGGCTCAATCGGTCAGCCAATATGCGTGCAACATTTCGCATAATAATGTAGCCAATTCGCGGTTGTTTTTTTACTACCTCATGCAGAATTCCTGAACGAAACCGCAGCAACACACAATCCGCTATAATAATAGCCGAGGCCGTACGTGGTACTCGCTTGATCAAACCAATTTCGCCGACCACTTCACCAGCTTGCATGACGTGTATGCTACCGATATCTTCGATAATTATCTCGACTTCACCACTGAGCAAAACAAACATTCCGTCACCATCATCCCCTTGGCGAAATAAAGTATCACCTTTATTAATGATAATGCTTCTACTCATCGCTAGGACAGTGTGATATTCCGCTTCGATTAATCCCTGAAATAGTGGGATTTTCTTTAAAATTTTGACGGCTTTGGCTCGAGCAATTAGTCTTCCATTTATACTGCCCATAAAAACTCTCTGAAATTGATACTGCTACTAAAAATTATCGGCAACTCGATGAAGAACTGAAACTGCATTTATTTAACTCACAATCGGAGATTAAACTATTCCCGGTAATCAGCACTCGTGGTGGCAAGGCCTTATCGAGAGTGTTGCCCTGTGTGCCACATGGATATGCTGCCGTCAAGCTTACATGGGCGTATTCACGGCGCCTCTCGGTAAGGTTTTGCCGCTACGGGTGCTGGAAGGTGGCACTTTTGCAATTTTGAACTCAGAAACTTGAGCGTTTAATTTAAATAGGGAAGCCACCGATTATCGGATGATAGTTGGCCAAACCAAAGCTTTTTACGTCCTAGTATCGACCTATTCCCTATAAAAACTTTAGTTTAACAAATATACACCGACATAGTGTAGACACCACAAAATAGAGAAAACTATTATGAGTTTAAGTTCGCGCGCCTTAAATACCTTAATCGGTTCAACGGCCCAACTTTCCATGGATATTGAGGCAGCTGAATGTTATCCGGTGAAATTTATTGGTTATGCAGACAATCAGTCTCTGATATTTAGCGCACCAGCAGACAAACAAAGCGCGTTGCCGGCTCCTAACGGGGAAGAGCTCATTGTTCGCTTTCAAGGTGAAGAACAACAATTTGCCTTTAAGAGCAAGGTATTAGAGGTTTGCAACCAACCTTATCGCTATTTACATTTAAGCTTCCCTGTCGGAGTCGAGGCATCATTCATTCGCCGTGGTCAGCAACGTTATGCAATCAAGCCCACTGAATTGCCAAGTCTGCACTTAAAAATTGATGATGGTGCCAATCAGCATAACGTGAAAATGTCAGACATTAGTCAAAATGGCGCTTGCCTGTCCGCTGCAAGCCAGTTGGGAGCAATTGATGAAATATTTTCAATTGATATAGTGGTTGATAAAAAGCAGGTCACTGTTCCTTGCAGAATTCGTTACATCCGCAAGGAAAATAATAGTGGTATCGAGTTGCCGTACATACACGGCGTTGAATTTTGTAATCTGGAACACGACGCAGAGACTTTTATCAGTCAGTTAATCGCGACTCATATTAAAACACGGCGGGCACAGAATTAAGAAAAATTGATCTCACTGATTATTATGAATGTCGAGCGTTTCGTTGTCGTCTAACTCGCGGTGCGACTTTGCTTGATCATTGCGCCGTTGCTGTAACGAGGCTAAATAAGCCTCGTCAATGTCACCGGTAACATATTCACCATTGAAACAAGATGCATCAAAACTCTGGATGCCGGTATTTTTATGATGTTTAATCGCACTTATCATGTCGTCGATATCTTGATAGATTAACCAGTCCGCGCCAATAGCATCCGCTATTTGAGCTTCATCTCGACCATGACCAATTAACTCTTGTGGCACTGGCATATCAATTCCATAGACATTCGAGTACCGCACCGGTGGCGAAGCTGAGGCAAAATACACTTTGCTCGCCCCACTATCCCGCGCCATTTGAATAATTTGCTGCGAGGTTGTACCACGTACAATGGAATCATCGACCAACAAAACGTTTTTGTCTTTGAATTCCAGTTCAATCGCGTTGAGCTTTTGTCGCACGGATTTTTTTCGCTGTTTTTGCCCCGGCATAATAAATGTCCGGCCAATATAGCGATTTTTAATGAAACCTTCCCGGTATTTCACACCCAGTGTATTAGCAAGCTGCAAAGCCGACGTTCTGCTGGTATCCGGTATGGGTATAACGACATCAATATCATGTTCAGGAAATTCACGAATAATTCTATTAGCCAAGGCTTCGCCCATACGCAACCTGGCTTTGTACACCGATATTCCGTCGATAAAAGAATCAGGCCGAGCAAAATAAACATATTCAAAAATACAGGGCGAATGAAACGTTTTCTTGGCGCATTGCTTGAAAGATAGACTGCCGTCCAGGCCAATGACGACTGCTTCACCCGGTGCCAGGTCGCGCATGTATTCGAATCCTAATGAATCAATGGCAACACTTTCAGACGCCAGCATATATTCATTGCCTTTGGCGGTTTCCCGTTTGCCAATGGCAATGGGGCGTATGCCAAAAGGATCACGGAAACCCACAACGCCGAAGCCAGCAATCATCGCAACAGCGGCGTAAGCACCGCGACAACGTCTATGCACTGCACCCACGGCTTGAAATACTGCGTCAGCATCAACTTTCAATTTGCCCAGCACGTGAAGTTCATGCGCCAGTATATTTAGTAGAACTTCGGAGTCTGAGTCGGTATTAATGTGCCGCAAATCTTCCCGATACAAATCACCCATCAAGGCTTCTGTATTGGTCAGGTTGCCGTTATGCGCCAAGGTAATTCCATAGGGCGAGTTAACATAAAACGGCTGCGCTTCGGATGATGAAGATGAGCCAGCCGTCGGATAGCGCACATGCCCAATACCCATCCTTCCCGGTAGCTGCATCATATGACGTTTATGAAAAACATCGCGCACCAGACCATTGGCTTTGCGCAAATTGAGGCGACCTCCATCAGAAGTCACAATGCCCGCCGCATCTTGTCCCCTATGTTGCAACACAGTTAACGCATCATAGATTGCCTGATTCACATTTGAATGGGCAACAATGCCAACAACACCGCACATGTTTTGTCTCCAGTTATTTTAATGCCATCGAAAAACGGAAAAACTAAAAATTTAAAGAACACGTTTTGAGGAAAACTGTGTCGAAATATCCGCTGGGAAATTACTCGCAAGCCATACCGCTAGAGGCTCAAAATAGTGCACCAGTGATGAGCCCTGCCACCATGCTTCATTCGGAATTTGAGTGAGCCCGACCAATAAAACTAAAACCGCTACTATTACTCCGCCACGAGCGAGGCCGAAAATCAAACCTATCATTCGATCCGTGCCACCGAATCCCGTTTTTCGAACCAATTGCCCGATAAAAAAATTAACAAACGAACCCACAATCAGGGTTGCAATAAAAAGACCGATAAATGCGACCAGCAACCGAAACGATTCATTGGCAATTTGTGCCAGGAGTAAAGTCGATAATTGCGGAGTGAATACAACGGCGATCCAAACAGCAGCAACCCAGGCGGCGAGCGAGAGCACTTCTCGCATGAAACCTCGCAGGAAACTAATGCCGGTGGAAAGCAGCAAGATAGCAAGGATAATAAAATCAACCGCATTCATGCTTTTGACATGCTCTGAGCGGAATTAGGATTTTTAATTTTATAGTTATTTATCAACGAGATACGATCTTAGGGTTTATTTGTTTGTCCAGCCGGGATTGTATCAAATCCCTTTCCCTAACACCAAGCCTAAGTGACACTGATTGTCACATTGCCAGTCTGCAGATCATACGGCACCAGGATTCATTACATCTCTGCATTGAAGCCCAATAAACACCCGCTAACGCCGCTGAACCAGCAGGCCTTTGACTTTAAATTCCTTATTCACTTTGGCCAACACCGTTTTTGCTTCGTCCTTGCGAGTGTAAGGGCCAATTCTCACTCGCCACATCGTTCCATTATCGCCATTTCGTTGATTGAGGTGTGCGCTATAACCCGCTTTCCTTAAACGGTCGCGGAAGCTTAGTGCTTTTGTCTCACCTTTGAAACTCGCCAACTGCAACATCCAGGTATGTTTGAACGGCTCATCAACGTCTACCGGAAAAGGAGCTTCATTTTTGACCGGCGCTGTTACCACCGACTTAGGCGTGGACAAAGGAGCGGGAGCGGGCTCTGCCACCACTTCACTCAGCGCTATTTCCTGGCTTGAAGACTCAATTTCCTGCTGTATGCCGGTTTCAAATTGCGCGATTTTATCCGCATTTTTTGCTTCAAAATCACCACTGACCTTGTCCAGCTCAAATACGATTGTGGCAAGCTCTTCAGGAATTTCCGGAACAGGCGATTCTTTGAGATGACCCGGATCAATTTGATCAGTTTCCAGCAGGATAGGAACAAATATAATCGCCAATGATAAAATAACTATGGCACCAACAATTCGATGCGTTAATGATATATTTTCCATGATAATACCTAATTCGTTTGCCTGATTGTTGTGAATTGCTGCAATGCTTGGCCAACTGTATAAAAAGAGCCCAGAACGATTAATTTGTCATTGTTTTTCAGCTGACTAAATGCGGCGGTAAAAGCGCCAGCGATATCCTGATAACAATGAACGTGCTGGCTATCCTGCAACGCTGGCTCGATACGCCGGTAAAGCGCTTCTGCGCTGAGTCCACGGGATTCAGTCAATGCCCCAAGATGCCATACATCAATATTATCTTTCAACTGAGCGCTGATTGCCTCAATATTTTTATCCGCCAACATGCCAAGTACCAGATGATGATCGCCGATACGAGGGATTTGTTGCAACTGCTGCAAAAAAGCAGCGATGCCATGGGTATTATGCGCCACATCAAAAATCAATAAATTTTGCCCCTGCGGTATCACTTGAAACCGCCCAGGCAGGCTGGCTTTACTAATACCAACCCTGATATGTGCCATCGAAATCGGCAATTGTTGACTCAAATAAGAAACCGCCAATAATGCACAAGAGGCATTTTTTAACTGGTGAAATCCGTGTAAAGCAGGAAATTGCAGCCCATAATACTTTTTGTCCCTACTCCACCACTGCCAGCTTTCCTTGCTCGCTACAAAACCAAAATCAGTCCCAATTTGATTAAATAAAAACCCTTGTTCATCAACTATCGCCGCGACATTGGCTGGCGGATTATCATCGGCAAAAATCAATGGTGTATTTGGCCGACCAACCGCCAGTTTTTCAAACGCAATGGCCTCTCGAGTTTCACCTAACCATTGCGTATGATCCAGATCAATATTGGTCACAATGGCCACATCGGCATCAACTAGATTGACCGCATCCAGGCGCCCGCCAAGCCCCACTTCTAAAATCACGATATCCAGTTGAGCCTGCTGAAAAATATCAAACGCGGCCAAAGTACCAAATTCAAAATAGGTCAATGAAATATCATTGCGGCTATTGTTTACCCGCTCAAAGGCTGCACAGATTTGCGGGTCTGAAACCATTTCACCATCAAGCCGGATACGCTCGTTGTAAGCAAAAAGATGCGGCGAGCTATAAGCGCCAACCCGGTATCCTGCTGCAACATAAATAGATTCGAGAAAAGCCACCGTGGAGCCTTTGCCATTAGTTCCAGCAACAACAATGATATTAGCTGCCAACGGTTGAGTAATTAACTGCTGATAGACGGGGCGAATTCTTTCAAGCCCCATATCGATTGACTGAGCATGCAGGTTCTCCTGCCAACTCAGCCAATCGTTGAGCTTATCAAATTTCATTGAATAGCGTATTACTTGCGCTGCAGAATATTTAACAAATGTGAAATTTTATCGCGCATCTCAGCCCGATTAAGAATCATATCAATGGCGCCATGATCCAGTAAAAATTCACTACGTTGAAAACCTTCAGGTAATTTTTCTCTAACGGTTTGTTCGATAACCCGTGGGCCTGCAAAACCAATCAGTGCATCAGGCTCAGCAATATTCACATCGCCCAACATCGCTAAACTCGCCGAAACACCACCCATAGTTGGGTCGGTTAAGACTGAAATAAACGGAATGCCCTGATCGCTCATTTTGCCCAACACTGCACTGGTTTTTGACATCTGCATTAAAGAGAACAGCGCTTCTTGCATACGCGCTCCACCACTTGCAGAGAAACACACTAGGGGGATATTTTCTTCCAAACATACATTCGCGGCTCGGACAAATCGTTCACCAACTACCGAACCCATGGAGCCACCCATGAATCTAAACTCGAAGGCAGCTGCGACCAACGGTAAACTGTTCACTGTGCCTTTAATGGCAACTAATGCATCTTTTTCTTCCGTCGATTTTTGCGCCTGAGTAATGCGGTCTTTATATTTCTTGCTGTCTTTGAACTTTAAAATGTCATCAGGCTCAAGCGTCTCGGCAATTTCCAGCCTCTCTTCAGGATCAAGAAAAATATCCAGCCGACGTCGCGCACCAATGCGCATATGTTTATTACACTTTGGGCAGACGTCCAGGTTGCGTTCCAATTCAGAACGAAACAATGTGGCACTACAGCCACTACATTTTGACCATAAACCTTCAGGAACCGCACCTTTGGTTTCTGTACGAATGCGTGAAGGAATAATTTTCTCAAACCAACTCATATTTTTACCTGTGATTTTCTACCTAGATCCTGCAAGTGATCGTACTTGCCCGCATAAGCAATGTAAGTAGTAACTCGTAGCGCAAATCAAAATTCGAGCACAATTCTGTGTGATTGCCGAAAATAGTGATATTGCTATACGGGTCAAAAGCTTGTGCTGAGTATGTGTGCGAGCACTTGCAAGATTTAGTTTCTATTAAATGGAATCGATTGCTCGGCGGATGCCTTGCAAAAAATCCGACACTTCGGTCAGCAACTTATGGGTATCATGCTGATTGGCTTCCACCCGACGAACAATAGCACTACCAATAACAACCGCATTGGCAACCTGAGCCACCGCTTTTGCCGTTTCCGCGTCATTAATACCAAAACCCACCCCAATCGGCAAATCGGTATATTGGCGAAGTTCGTTCATCTTTTCAGCCACCGCAACGGTATCGATAGCTTTAACGCCAGTCACGCCTTTGAGCGAGACATAATAGATAAAACCTTTGCTGTGTTCAGATATAATTTTAAAACGTTCAACTGTACTTTCCGGTGAAACCAGAAATATCGGATCAAGACCATTCTCAGCGTAAATTGGCAAAACGCCTTCCGCTTCTTCCGGCGGCATATCAACGGTTAACACCCCGTCGACACCTGCAGCGCTGGCCTTTTTGGCGAACGTTTCATAACCCATGATTTCTATCGGATTCAAGTAACCCATCAAGATAATCGGCGTTATTTGATCTTTTTCACGAAAACGTCTGACCATCTCAATCACATCAGTTAATCTGACATGATGTGCCAAAGCACGTTCACAGGCCAGCTGTATCACTGGCCCGTCTGCCATAGGGTCTGAGAATGGTACACCGAGTTCGATAACATCTGATCCTGCCTCAGCCAAGGCATGTAATAGCGGAACTGTTACATCAGGATTAGGATCTCCCGCCGTAATATAGGATACGAGCGCTGTTTTATTTTCTGTTTTTAAGGTGTTAAACGTTTTTGCAATCCGGTTCATACTTGAATGCCCTCAAGTTCAGCGACCGTATGGATATCTTTATCTCCACGCCCCGATAAATTAACTAATATGTTTTTGCCTTTACCCAGTTCTTTAGCCAACTTCTCGGCATAGGCTAACGCATGACTGGATTCCAGCGCCGGCATTATACCTTCCACCTTCGTCAAGGTATGAAATGCCTTTAACGCTTCGTCATCATTAATGGCCACATAATTGGCGCGACCAATATCTTTTAACCAGGCATGCTCCGGCCCAACGCCTGGATAATCCAAACCGGCCGAGATCGAATGGGTTTCAATAATTTGGCCGTCTTCATCTTCCATCAAATAGGTTCGATTGCCATGCAAAACACCGGGTTTACCGGCGCACAATGGGGCGGCATGTTGTCCGGTTTCAAGTCCTCTACCACCACCTTCGACACCATACATCGCAACACCGGCGTCATGAATAAAAGGATGAAACAGACCTATCGCATTCGAACCACCGCCGACGCAAGCAACCAATGCGTCAGGCAATCTACCGGTTTTATCGAGCATTTGGGTTTTGGCTTCGCGGCCGATGATCGATTGAAAATCTCTCACCATAGCGGGATAAGGATGCGGGCCGGCAACCGTACCGATAATATAAAAGGTATTGTCAACGTTGCTCACCCAGTCACGCATCGCTTCGTTCATCGCATCTTTCAAGGTTTTAGAACCGGAGGTGACTGGCACCACGGTAGCGCCCAGCAATCGCATGCGATAAACATTGAGTGCTTGCCGTTTTACGTCATCTTCACCCATATAAACAATACATTCAAATCCCAGCCTGGCCGCCACCGTGGCACTTGCCACGCCATGTTGACCGGCGCCAGTTTCAGCAATAATACGGGTTTTACCCATACGTTTTGCCAACAAGGCCTGGCCAATGGTGTTATTAATTTTATGCGCGCCGGTATGGTTCAAATCTTCGCGCTTGAGGTAGATATTGGCGCCGCCCACTTGCTCACTCCAGCGACTGGCAAGATATATCGGCGATGGGCGTCCAACATAGTCTGCAAAATCCTGCGCTAATTCTGCCAGAAATGCAGGATCAGTTTTCATTTTGTCGTATGCCTGCCGCAGCTCTTCCACCGGAGCCATCAATGTTTCCGCAATAAAACGCCCACCGTGAATGCCAAAATGACCTTTTTCATCCGGCATATCAGGTATATTTGACAATCTAGCTTGTTGATTCGTCACCTTGTCTAACACCTCTTATAAACGCTACAATTTTTTCTTTGTCTTTTATGCCTTTAGCTGCTTCGACACCACTACTGACATCAACCGCATAGGGCTTCACTTGACTCACCGCTGCTGCAATGTTTTCGGTGGTTAAACCACCGGCTAAAATTAACGGCTTTGTGATTTTCCTGGGCACTTTCGACCAGTCGAATGCTTCACCGCTGCCACCGGACTGGCCCAATTCATGGCTATCTAGCAAAAAGCCCTTGGAGTCGGCATATTGAGCCGCATAATTCACCACATCAATACTGCCACCCTCCTTACTACCCCCACCCATAGCAATGGCTTTGATGTAGTCCATCCGGTGAAGTTCACATTGAACGGGAGTCTCTTCTCCGTGGAATTGTAACAAATTCAGCGACACTTCGTTGAGAACTGCGCGGATAAATTCACTGGATTGATTCATAAACAGCCCAACAGTCTGCACGAAAGGCGGTACATGTTTAATCAAACTTCGCGCCTGCTCAATTGTTACACAGCGGGGACTGGATTCAACAAAGACAAAACCCAAGGCATCCACCCCACTTTCCACACTATTTACAATGTCTTCAACACGTGTGATTCCACAAATTTTCACCCGGGTTCTATGCATTTTATTTCCTGTGTTACTCACGATATTAATCTACCAAACCGGCAGACTGGTGGGAAGGCACGGCAAGTCAAATTGTTTCTCATAGTGCACATTGGTCAAATACAAACCAGAAGGAGCCGCTGTCATCCCGCCTTTTGTCCTGTCCCGCGTTTCTAAAATTTGCTTTGCCCAGCTTACCGGCTCTTTGCCCGCGCCAATATCCATCAATACACCGGCAATATTCCTAACCATATGATGCAAAAAGGCGTTCGCTTCAATATCAATATACACATAAGCACCCTGACGATAAACCTTCAGATGATGCACGGTTCTCACTGGACTTTTAGCCTGGCAGCGCAACGCACGATAAGCATTGAAGTCGTACTCACCGATTAAATCATTGGCTGCGGCCTGCATCAGATCAACATCCAGTGGACGATACTCCCAGGTCGTTCGATGCACTAAATAAGTCGGCCGAATTTTGCGATTTAAAATGACATAAAGATACCGCCGACGTCTTGCGGAAAAACGTGCGTGAAATTCATCGCTCACCGGTTTGGCCCACAACGTACAAACTGACTCCGGCAGATTAGTATTTGCGCCATACACCCAGGAACGTTCTGAGCGAATGGCTCTAGTATCAAAATGTACGATTTGCTCCGCGCCATGCACGCCTGAATCTGTACGGCCGGCACAGATAACCCGGATAGGCTCATTGGCCACTTGCGATAAGGCTTTTTCTAATACTTGCTGGACAGTATTAATGGTATGTTTTTGCATTTGCCAACCACTGTATTCATGGCCATCATATTCTACCGCCATCGCAATGCGCTGCGTCTCTACCATGCACGCACACCCACAAACAACATCAACAAGACCAGTGGAATCAACCAAAAATACCAAACAGGTGGGCTATCCAGTTCAACGACGATTATTTGTTCTTCCGTTTTATTAACCGGCGCTGCAATGAGGTCTCTGACAAGTAAACTCATTCGATCGAGATATGCGCTGACATCTTTTGGCGCGTTAGTAATTTCTGGCAAGCTAAACGATGTATTATTTGTCGCTGCCTCCAGGGTTAATAAAGTTCTCAACATAAAACGTTCTCGATTAAATCCAATGAAATGTAGCGGATAAAAAAAGTAATAAAGTGCGGTCAAAATTTGCTGTCGTGACATCAAGTTCAAGAAACTATCCACGGCTATCACCAAAATAATTAACGCTACAATTCTTTCGGCACCCAGCAACAAGCCTTCAAGACTTGGCGACCAATTCTCAAGCCCAGGTAAGATCAATTGCCCTGGCGTGAACCAACTGTAGAGTAATACGATGGATATAAAAAATAGTTTCATTCTGCGCAGCATTCTCCAGGCTCGCGGCGTCGGTAACGTTTTGGAATACCACCAGGTGCCCGCTAATAAGAGCAATCCCAATAGTGAAACCACAATGTTTCCCAGCGAAACAAACGCCGCAAAAATCAGGAAACAAACCAGTGAAATCAATGGGTGCATTGTGCTGATTTAGTCAGAATACAATAATTGCAGAGGGTATTGCAGCAACACATAAAGCCATACCGCCGCAAGATAGCCGCAAGAAAGCTTTAAAAAAATTATAAAGCTTTGCATCAAGTATTTACGCTTGTCATTCTTTGCAGCGAGCCAGTTTTTACCACGCAACTTATTGACACACCATGCTAACAACCACCAATCAAAATAAGCCACCATCGCCAAGAACCACAAGGCTAAATTCAAGTGTAAAAATATTTCGATCAAAGCCGGTTGCTCAACCCAGTTAAAACCTAAATAGTCCGCGTAATGAATAGTTGCCGGCTGTAAATAAGGCCACACTAAGTACACCGAATAAGCGAAAGCTGCTATACCCAACCCAACCAAAACCCAAAGCAACAGAAACAACGCCCATAATTTACGTTTCACTACCGGTGTAATATTCAGTGGGATCAGTTCTTGTGACAACTTAATGCGCTCTTAGATTATTTTTTGATCATATTTAGGAGCCTGGATATAGCACGGATATTTCATGAATTCACGAGATTATCGCAAAGAGATTTGATTTTACAGAAGATTATCTGATTGAGCGCCGTACCCGTGCGTACGGTCGATTGAAGATAATCTTCTGTAGAATCAAAGCTACCGCGTCCTGCTTTCGCCCCTCGCTTACTTCCATGTAAGCGAAGATCAAGCGAGAAATCGTGTAATTCATGAACTATCCGGGCTAGAAGCCTATAAACTAAATATTATATTATTGCTGTATTAAACTCCACCAGTATCAAACTCGATGAATAATGGAGTTGTTTAAAGGCTTCGCGACATTACACCTGGCTCCCACAGTCGCCACAGCAATCCATAGCACATTATTATTGACACTAAAAGGGACAGGGACTAAACCCCTTAACCCTTTCACCCGTGACAGGATGATCAAATTCAAGCCTTGTTGCGTGCAACATTAAACGGTTTGCCATAAAAAAGGCTTCATCAGTCGCATAGAAATCACAACCCAATATCGGATGACCTATTTCACGACTGTGAATACGCAATTGATGAGTGCGACCCGAAACCGGCATAAACAATACTCGGGTGGCAAAGGGCTGCTGCAACCGCTCAATCACTTGATAATTCGTTACCGCTTTTTTCCCCGTCTCATAACAGATCTTTTGCAAGGGAAAGTTTAGACTGTCTTTCGCGATAGGGAATTCAATACAGCCACTATCGTCAGCAAGGTGGCCATGTAACAGTGCGGTGTAAGTTTTGACAACGCTATGCGCTTGAAATTGATTACCAATATGCGCATTCACCGCTTTATTCAGCGCCACAACCAGAATACCCGAAGTGCCAAAATCAAGCCGATGAATGATCCTCGCCGAAGGAAAATCTTTAACCAAACGGAAATGCGCCGAATCTTCATTCAACGGATGCTTGCCCGAAAGCGTCAGCAAAACACCGGGTTTATTGATTAATAAAAGAGATTCATCTTGATACAGAATATCAATATCTTCGTGACAGACAGGAACTATAAACGGATCAGCACAGGGCTGCATGATGATATTCTTTATCGGAAATGTGGGGATGGATTGTAACAAAATATACGCAAGAGAAACAGTCACCCTGGCCTCGATGACTTATCATTCACATTCAGTGGATTCATGACTATTTAACCCACCGTAGGGTGCGTTCCACGTACCACAAATCCAGGGTCGCCCTTGTTATTCTTTACACTGTCTATTAATCAGCTGGCTCATTTTACTCCAGCGATAGCGGGTTTTGCTGGTGCGTGGGACGCACCCTACTTGGGTTTCGTTTAACGGGAGAATGTGCTTGTCTTTTGTTTTAACGTAATTTGAAATTTACCGGCAATTTTAAAAGTACGGCTACCGGTTTTCCGTCAATGTTGCCAGGGGTAAAATTGGATTTTGCGATGGCGGCGATGGC
>CALZHW010000037.1:0-816 GCA_945787125.1 uncultured Ectothiorhodospiraceae bacterium | reverse complement strand
GGCTTCGCCGGCTGATTTTACGACGGTGATTTGTCGCACCTTGCCCTTGTCATCAATTAATACCTCCAATTTAACTTTACCTTCTTTGCCTTGAGCACGCATAGTTGACGGATAAACCGGGGTCTCTCGATGAATCATGCGTGGCATGCTGGTGAGCTGGAATATAGGCGTGGGAATGGGCAGCACTTCTTCTTCAACAATTTTGCTTTCTGGTTTCTCAGGCTCCACCGGTTCGACCATTTGCGGCACTGGTACTGGTTCCGTTTCGACGGGTTTTGGTGGTTCAACAGGTGCTTTAATTTCTGGCGCTTCAGTGAAGACCGGCTTTTTGATCGGTTTTGCGGGTGGCACGGGTTTTGGCTTTGGCTTTGGCTCTGGTTTTTTTAGCTGTTGTTCAGGCTTTTTTTTAATAACTTTTTTAGGTTCAGGTTTGGGCTGAATTTTCTTTTGCGCAACCGGTAGCTGCAATTGCACAAAGTCTAGTGTGAACACCGGCGGTGGCGCAGGCGGTTCGGTTCTGCCGAGTTTGGGCAGTATCAGAAAAAGACTGATATTGAGTAATGAACCAAAGACTATAGCAACTAGCCAGGCGATATTTCTAGAATGATTCATCAGCCTTGCTTGTCGCAATTCCGACTTGTTTTGCGCCACCGGCTTTGCACGCATCGAGCACTTTAATAAATATTTCTGTTGTGGCACGTTTGTCGATCTGAATTAATACCGCAGTATCCGGCGCGACAAGTAGCTGTTCACTGACCAGGCGTTCAATATCGTTAGGGTCAACCGTATTATCGAGGAATGTCACTACACCTTGCG